>NZ_KV793161.1:0-37188 GCF_001808415.1 Lactobacillus sp. HMSC08B12
CGTTGATAACACTTGACTTAGAGTAGAAAATAAAAGGACCCCCGAAGGAGTCCTTAAATTATCATCTGGATTCTTAAGCCCACTTGCTGGCAAACTGCCGGCGCAAAGCCCCCAGCGCATCCTGCTGGAAGAGGCACTGGCCGTGGGCTTGGGCCTGCTGGAATTCGTCAGCGGACACCTGGCGGCCAAATTCATTGGCGATCGCCCAGGCATCAGCTGGCTTGATTTCCGCGTAATTCTCGTCCATAAAAGCCAGCTTGAGATAAAACTGCTGCTTGTAGTAGTAGACGCTGGACGCCAGGTCACTGACCTTGAGGCTGTCAGCCAAAGCCAGGAGGTCATCGATATCGTCAAAGACTAAAACATGGGTCTCCTGGTAACTCCAGTAGTCCTCGTAGTCTTCATCATCGGTGTTGCCCAGGTCCTGCATGATCACCGGGTCCATCTCAGTGTTAGCGTCATCAGCCGGGTTCAAGTCGGAAAAGGCCCAGTCATCTTCCTCAACCGCTTCCGCCATATCGTCTCCGACCCCATTGGCTTCAGGATCAAAGAAGCGCCGCATTTCTTCCGGCAGGTCGCTGCCTGCGTTCATCTTGGTAATCAGGAGATCGATCCCGCCATCGTTGGGCATGACCTGGAAAGTCACCGGCGCATCGCTGGCAAAGTCATTGTCCTCGTCCACTTCGCGGAGAACTGACAGGAAAAATTCCTGGACTCTTTCCCGGTTGCCGAGTAAATCCAAGATCTTCAAGCCCCGCTGGTTCAGATCCTCCCGGGTCATGCTTACGCGGAGCGTGTTCTCATTCACCTTTTCAACGCGCATCTTCATCCCTCCTTATATGTGTACCGTTATTGTAACCTAAAAAGCCAACAAAGCAAAAGCGTTAGCTTCTAGAAGCCAACGCCTGCAACTTTCTATTCTTAAATTAAAAATCCTGGTCTGCCAGGCGCTTAGCCCGGGCTATTTCCAGCCGGCGCACGCTGCGCGGCAGGAAGCGGCGGATTTCATCTTCATTGTAGCCAACCTGCATCCGGCGGTCATCCAAAATAATTGGCCGTCTCAGCAGGCTTGGGTTCTTTTCAATCAAATCGATCAGTTCATTCATTGAAATGTCGTCCAGGTCGATATTCAGCTCTTGGAAAGCCTTCGACCGTGTTGACACGATTTCTTCCGTGCCTTCTTCAGTCATTCTCAGAACATGAATGATTTCTTCCCGGTTCAAAGGATCTGAAATAATGTTTCTTTCCTTGTAGGGAATATTGTGCTGTTCAAGCCATTGCTTTGCCTTGCGGCATGAGGTGCAGCTTGGAGAAACATATAAATCTACCATTGTTACCACGCTCCTTTAAAATGAGATTGCATGAACACACATTCGTTGCTTACTATATAGTTTAGCATGGATACTTACAAAAAGGAAGGGGGTAATTGGCTTTCTTTTAAATTTCTTAATTAATCAAGAAAAAAGCGGTCAGCTCACGCTAATCGCTTTTAATTTGCTCTTTACTTGTCAGCCATCAAGTTCTTAACCAGTTCGATGTTGTCTTCGTTGGTCAATGATTCCTTGGTTGCCTTGTCAGCCAGGCTAGCGAGTTCTTCAGTTGAGAGCTTCTTCATTTCGTTTCTGATCCGCAGAATTGAAGTTGCGCTCATTGAGTATTCGTCCAAGCCCATGGAAAGCAGGATTGGGAACATGATTGAGTCACCAGCTGCTTCACCACACATCCCGCACCAGATACCAGCTTCGTGAGCTGAGTCGATCGTGTGCTTGATGAGGCGGAGAACTGACGGGTTGTATGGCTGGTAGAGGTAAGAAACGTTTTCGTTGCCCCGGTCAGCAGCCATAGTGTATTGGATCAAGTCGTTGGTCCCGATTGAGAAGAAGTCGACCTCCTTGGCAAATTGGTCTGCCAGAACGGCAGCTGCCGGAACTTCGATCATCATGCCGACTTGCAGGTCGTCGCCAACCTTGACGCCTTCCTTGACCAGCTTGTCCTTTTCTTCAGCCAAAACAGCCTTGGCTTGGTGAAGTTCGTCCAAAGTACCGATCATTGGGAACATGATCCCCAGCTTGCCGTAAGCTGATGCTCTCAGCAAGGCCCGCAGCTGGGTGCGGAAGATTTCCTTGTTTTTCAAGGACAGACGAACGGCCCGGATACCCAGGAATGGGTTCATTTCTTCTGGCAGGTCCCAGTAGGACAGGTGCTTGTCGCCACCGATGTCCATGGTTCTGATGATAACCTGCTTGCCGTTCATGCCTTCCAGAACCTTCTTGTAGGCTTCAAACTGGTCTTCTTCAGTTGGGAAGTCGTTTGAGTTCATGTACAAGAATTCAGTTCTGAACAAGCCGACTGCTTCAGCACCGTTTTCCAAAACGCCAGCCAGGTCGTCTGGAGTACCGATGTTGGCAGCGATCGTGAAGTGCTTGCCGTCAGCAGTTACTGATGGTTCGTCCTTCAACTTCCGCCATTCAGCCTTTTGCTTAGCGAAGTCGTCGCCCTTCTTGCGGTAGTCAGCCACTTGTTCTTCGCTTGGTTCAACGATAGCCACCCCATCCAAACCGTCAGCGATCAGCATTTGGCCGTTTTCTACAGAAGTGGTGATCTTTTCAGTCCCGACAACAGCTGGGATTTCCAAAGACCGGGCCATGATGGCTGAGTGGGCAGTCCGGCCGCCCAGGTCAGTTACGAAGCCCTTAACGTACTTCTTGTTCAATTGTGCCGTGTCACTTGGCGTCAAGTCTTCAGCCACTAGAACTACTTCGTGGTCGATGCTTGCCAAGTTAGGCAGTTCCTTGCCCAGCAAGTGCGCCATGATCCGCTTTGAAACGTCGCGGACGTCAGCTGCACGTTCTTGCATGTAGGCATTGTCAGTCATGCTTTGGAAGATAGTGATGAAGTTTTGGGCAACTTCATCCAAAGCTGCTTCACTGTTGACAGCGTCGCTCTTGATCTTGGCGCTGATCTGGCCAGTGAATTCAGGGTCTGACAGGAACATCAAGTGGGCGTCAAAGACTTGCGCTTCTTCTTCACCCAAGCTTTCTGCGGCAATCTTGCGGATGCTTTCCAATTCAGCTTGTGATTCGGCAACTGCCTTATCAAAGCGGGCTACTTCAGCTTCCACGTCAGCAACGGACTTCTTTTCAAAAGAAAGGTCCGGTTCGACCAGGAGGTAGGCTGGAGCAACAGCAACGCCGTCACTGGCTGCGATACCCCTCAAAGTTTCAGTCATTATTCAGCCAAACCTTCTTTTGACATAGTTTCAGCAATAGCTGCGATAGCTTCCTTTTCGTCATCGCCTTCAGCGCTGATAGTTACGTCTGCACCTTGGCCAACACCCAATGACATTACGCCCATGATTGACTTAAGGTTAACTGACTTACCGTTGTATTCAAGGTTGATGTCTGAACCAAACTTTGAAGCAGCTTGTACCAACAAGGTAGCTGGACGAGCGTGAATACCAGTTTCAGCGATAATGTGAAATTCTTTCTTTTCCATCGTAAATTATCTCCTTTAAAAATCAAGAATTGGGTACCAAAGTACCGTTTCTTTTAAAGAATAACATGTTTTCGAGGTCAATACAACTTAATTGTAAATGTTTTCATTAATATTTGGGCTTATTCTCTATCGAAGTATAGGTAATAACCCCGCCGCGGCCGGCCCGGCCGGTGATTTTCTTGTTTTTTCCGTAATTGCGCAGGCTCTGCTGGAAAGCAAACGCATCTTCCGGGTCATTCTGCGGGTCGATCTGGTACTCCAGCAAGTCGCCTGATACCAATTTCTCCAAAATATCAGTATAGTCCATATTAATGTCACAACCTCCTGTCCATTATTTTAGCGCAATTTTTTGTCAAAATTAAAGGAAGAAGTCTCAAAGGCCGGCTATTTTCTCCCCCGAGTCTTAGCACTTGACTAATTAGAGTGCTAAGCTCTATAATTTAGGCAGAGCTTTGATGAAAGGCGGTATTTTAACATGTTGTGTCAAAACTGCCACCAACGGCAGGCCTCGATACATCTTTACACGAAGATCAACGGCCAAAACAATGAAATAGACTTATGTCAGCAATGCTACCAAGAGTTAAGGAATCAACAAGGAAATCAAATGAATAATAACAACTTTTTCGGCGACTTTGACGACCTCTTCAATGCTTTGAACGGGCAGTCAAATGGCGCAAACCGTTACAACAACCAAAATCCATTCGGCCCGACCCCGGGCCGGGGCGGCAATGGCGGCGGCCAGTCCCTTCTTGACCAGTTCGGGACCGACTTAACAGCTCTGGCCAAGAAGGGCAAGATCGACCCAGTTATCGGCCGGGACCGGGAAATCGCCCGGGTAATTGAAATCCTCAACCGGCGGACCAAGAACAACCCAGTCCTGATCGGGGAAGCCGGGGTCGGCAAGACCGCGGTCGTTGAAGGCCTGGCCCAGGACATCGTGGACGGGTCAGTTCCAGCCAAGTTACAAAACAAGCGGATCATCTCCCTCAACATGGTTTCCATGGTCCAAGGGACCGGGATCCGGGGCCAGTTTGAGCAAAGAATGCAGCAGCTGATCAAGGAACTGCAGAGCCAGCCGGACATCATCCTCTTTATCGACGAAATCCATGAAATCGTCGGCGCCGGCAATTCTGAAGGCGGCATGGACGCCGGCAACATCATCAAGCCGGCTCTGGCCAGAGGTGAGCTGCAGTTAGTCGGGGCTACGACTATCAAGGAATTCCGGGAAATCGAAAAGGACTCCGCCCTGGCCCGGCGCTTCCAGCCAGTTGAAGTCAAGGAACCAAGCATCGACGAGACAATCAAGATCCTCAAGGGGATCCAGAAGCGCTACGAGGACTACCACCACGTCAAATACACTGACGACGCCATCGAAGCCGCCGTCAAGCTGTCTGCCCGCTACATCCAGGACCGCTTCCTGCCAGACAAGGCCATCGACCTTCTGGACGAAGCCGGGTCAAGAATGAACCTGACCATCCCTTACATCGATAAGGAAAAGATCCAGGAAAGAATCGACGCGGCTGAGAAGCTCAAGCAGGATGCCTTGAAGAACGAAGACTACGAAAAGGCTGCCTACTACCGCGACCAGATCGAAAAATACGAGAAGCTGAAGGACCAAAACGTCGACCCGGACAAGACCCCAACCATTACGGCCAAGGTCATGGACAAGATCGTGGAAGAAAAGACCAACATCCCGGTCGGCGACATCCAGGCACAAGAAGAAAACCAGCTGATCAACCTAGCCAGCGACCTCAAGGCTAAGGTTATCGGCCAGGACGAGGCCGTTGACAAGGTGGCCCGGGCCATCAGAAGAAACCGGATCGGCTTCAACAAGTCCGGCCGGCCAATCGGCTCCTTCCTCTTTGTTGGCCCGACCGGGGTCGGCAAGACCGAGCTGGCCAAGCAGCTGGCCTTGAAGATGTTCGGCAGCGAAGACGCCATGATCCGCTTCGACATGTCCGAATTCATGGAGCAATACTCCGTCTCCAAATTGATTGGGTCTGCCCCGGGTTATGTCGGCTATGAAGAAGCCGGCCAATTGACCGAACGGGTCCGCCACAACCCATACAGCTTGATCCTTTTGGACGAAGTTGAAAAGGCCCACCCGGATGTTTTGAACCTCTTCTTGCAGATTCTTGACGACGGCCGCTTGACCGACTCACAAGGGCGGACTGTTTCCTTCAAGGACACGATCATCATCATGACCTCAAACGCCGGCCAGGGAATCAAGACGGCCAGCGTAGGCTTCGCGGCAGAAAACAACAAGAATGAAGCTGAAGAAACCCGCAAGGTGATGAGCCAGTACTTCAAGCCGGAATTCCTGAACCGTTTTGACGACATCATCCAGTTCCACCCATTGAGCAAGGGCAACCTCCTGCAGATCGTCAACCTCCTTTTGGACAAGACCAATGCCATGGTCAGCGACCAGGGCCTGCACATCAAGGTTACCGACGCGGCCAAGGACAAGCTGGTTGAGGAAGGCTACGATCCGGAAATGGGCGCTCGTCCGCTTCGCCGGGTCATCCAGGAAGAAATTGAAGACAAGGTGGCCGACTACAAGCTGGACCACACTGAAGCCAAGCAATTAGTGGCGGACTTAAAGGACGGGGAAATCACGATTTTCGAAGAAGTTCCCGCCCTGCCAGTCACTGAAGCAAGCAAAGAAAAATAACTATCTCTGAGCAGAAAAAACAAGGATTATCCAAAAAGGATCCTTGTTTTTTCTTGAATGCGTTATAATGAAAGTTAGGGGAATATCAGAGACAAATAGAAACGGGTGAAGTTTTATGCACTTAATTGATGTTACTAATAGCTATGCCGAATTAGTTCACAGTCAGCTAAATACTACGAGCGTGAACTACGTGAAAGTTTACTCCCTAGGCAACACTACCGTAGTTTATACCGAAAGCCCAATCGCCATCGGGATCGTTCTGGAAAACCACCACCGCAAGATCCGCGAGGAAGAACTCGAATTTGTAATCAAGCGGCTGATTCCCGACCAGACTAGCTATCAGCTTACGGTTGACAAGCACCGCCGAGTCGTCGAAATCCACGTTGACAAGTAATCCCTGCAAAAAGAGCCCACTGGGCTCTTTTTTTCTTCCCTGTCTTCTTTCCTTATTCCTTTCAGCAAAATTCAAAAAATACTTGTTTTTTAGCAAAATTACAGATTAACTTGCGAAAAACAGCCTTTTTTTAAAAAAATTGCCAAAAATTGACCTATGTCAATTTTTTTATAAAAAATAGTTCTATAATCTGCTTTGAGTACTAGAAAGTGCTTTTAGAAAAGAAAGTGAATGTGTAAAAAGCAGCAATTTTAAACTGTTGATTTAGTAAAAATAAGGAGGCACTGATCATGACAGTTTATCCGGATTACTTTTATTCTGAAAAAGACTTTGATAAGAGCCACATGGGCTACAAGCCGCTGACCATTCCAGCTGGCGTTGAGGCCCAGCCTTTGGCCGTTCCCCCGCTTTTAGCGCCGGACAAGGTTGACGGCAATGACATCTACTACACCATCGAGGCCCAGGAAGGCGAAAGCCAGATCCTGCCAGGCAAGAAGACCAAGACCTGGGGCTACAACGCTCCCCTTTTGGGCCAGACCCTGGTAGTCAAGACCGGGCAAAGAGTCCACGTGCGTTTGAAGAACAGCCTGCCTGTCCTCACTTCATTCCATTGGCACGGCATGGAAGTTCCGGGACCAATTACTGACGGCGGCTGCCACGCCCCAGTATACCCTGGCGAAGAAAAAGACATCGAATTTACGGTCAAGCAGCCAGCCGCTCTGACCTGGCTGCACGCCCACCCATGTCCGTCAACGGCCATGCAGGTCTGGATGGGCCTGGCCATGGGGGTTGTGGTTACTGACGACAACGAAGCCCGCCTGCCGATTCCAAAGAACTACGGGGTTGACGAATTCCCGATCATCCTGCAAGACCGGACCTTCCACGACAACCAGCTCGACTACCGGGCTGACTACGACCCGATGGGGGTCTTTGGTGAAGTGCCTTTGATCAACGGCGTGGTCCGTCCTTACGTTGACGTGACGACCCAAAAGGTCCGTCTCCTCGTCTTGGGCGGGTCTGACCGCCGGGAATGGCGCCTGCACTTTGAAAACGACTTGACCATGACGCAAATCGGCGGGGACGACTCCTTCCTCAGACACCCGATTGACGTTAAGAAGCTTTTGATCGGGCCAGGGGAAAGACAACAAGTCATCGTTGACTTTGCCGGCTACAAGGAAGGCGACGTTGTCAGCCTCTACACTGACGACTTCAAGCTGGTTGAATTCCGCATCCACGCCTTTGAAAAAGACGACCGTGAACTGCCATTCAACATCTTCACTCCGGACGACCCGGCTGTGAACAGCGAAGCGCCAGTCCGCCACGTAACCATGGACGACCACGACAAGATCAACGGTCTCCGTTTCTCCATGGAAAGAATCGACATGAAGCAGACCTTGAACTCAGTTGAATACTGGGACGTAACCAATACCAACAACTCTGCTTCAGGGATGCTGCATCCCTTCCACATCCACGGGGCCCACTTCCTGGTTGTTTCCCGCAACGGGCAAAAGCCTAACCCGAACGAAATCAATGTCTACAAGGACACTATTGAAGTCGGCCCAGGCGAAACTGTCCGCCTGAAGGTCTACTTCCAAAACGCCGGGGTCTTCATGTACCACTGCCACATCATCGAGCACGAAGATGCCGGCATGATGGCCCAGATCCAAATCGTTGACCCGAAGGATCCGGACAAGACCTACAAGCTGATGGACATGGAAACCATCACCAACGCCTTTGCAGAAGAAATGGGCGTTGAACCAGGCGAAGTCTTCATGCCAGGGATGGACGTTGAAGACATGGACATGGGTGCCTGCTTCCACGCGGCTGAAGCTTCGACCAGCCGCCGCTTGGTCGAAGCCGTTACTGCCGCTTCAAGAGCAGGTCATGAAGGCCACCACGACGCGACCAGCGGGGCCAGCCACCACTAAAAAACTTGTAGGATCAGAATTATGATGAACAACAACCTTTACTTGAAGATTTTATGGGTCTTACTGTACGGCATCGTCGCCTTCTACACCTTTACCGACAAGACGATGATGGCCATGTACTGGATGGCCGGGGTAATGTTTGCCCAAGCGGTCCTTGACCTCGTTTACTACTTTTTGCCAAAGAGCAAAACAGAAATGACTGAATGCTAGTCAGTCAAACCAATCATGCGCAAGAAAAACGATGCCGCGCGGCATCGTTTTTCTTGTTTGCTATCTTCTTTTGCTGATTTGTTTTTACTTGCTTCTTTGCATTACAGCTTTTCCGTCAGTTCCACATCCGGGTACTTGTCGTGGAACCAGCGTTCAGCAAAGGCGTTCTCAAAGAGGAAGAGAGGATTGCCAAAGCGGTCCTTGACCAGGAGGTTCCGGCTAGAAGACATCTTCGGGTCCAGCTGGTCCGGGTTGATCCAACGGGCTACCCGGTGGCCGATGGAAGTCATTTCAACTTCAGAGTTGTATTCGTTCTTCATCCGGTACTGGAAGACTTCAAACTGCAGCTGGCCAACCGCCCCCAAAATGTAGTCGTCGGTCTGGTAGTTGCGGTAGAGCTGGACAGCCCCTTCTTGAACCAGCTGGTTCATCCCCTTGTGGAAGGACTTCTGCTTCATGACGTTCTTTGGTGAAACCCGCATGAAGAGTTCCGGGGTAAATTCCGGCAGCGGCGGGAATTCCAGCTTGCGCTTGCCAGCGTAGATAGAGTCCCCGATCTGGAAGTTGCCAGTGTCGTAGAGGCCGACAATGTCCCCGGCCACGGCTTCAGAAACCTGGACCCGGGCACTGGATTCAAATTCAACGGCATTGTTCAAGCGGACCTGCTTGCCGGTTCTGGCCAGGGTTACGTCCAGGCCCTTGCTGAATTCCCCGCTGCAGACCCGGACAAAAGCAATCCGGTCTCTGTGCTGGGGGTTCATGTTGGCCTGGATCTTGAAGATGAAGCCGGAGAATTCGTCATCATCTGGCTTCAGTTCTTCATCCCCGTTGACTTTGTGCTCGCCTGGCGCTGGTGCCAGGTCAACGAATTGTTCCAGGAAAGTTTCTACCCCGAAGTTGGTCAAGGCTGACCCGAAGAAGACTGGAGTCTGCTGGCCGGCCAAAACCTTTGCCCGGTCAAAGCTGGCCCCGGCCCCTTCCAAAAGCTCGATTTCACCCAAGGTTTCTTCAAACTGCGGGTCATCGGCCAAAGAACTGCCGGCTGGCGCCTTTCCGTCTGCTAAAGCGATAAAGCGGTCCTGCCCTTCTTCCGGGTGGTAGAGTTCAACCCGCTGGTTGGCCAGGTCGTAAAGGCCCAGCAGGCTCTGCCCCATCCCGATCGGCCAGTTCATGGCCACACCTTCAATGCCCAGGACTTCTTCCAGTTCAGCGACCAGGTCCAGGGGTTCCCGGCCGTCCCGGTCCAGCTTGTTCATGAAGGTAAAGACCGGGATTCCCCTTTGCCGCACGACCTTGAAGAGCTTCTTGGTCTGCGGCTCGATCCCGCGGGCGGAGTCGATAACCATGACCGCGGCGTCAACCGCCATCAAAGTCCGGTAGGTGTCTTCTGAGAAGTCCTGGTGGCCTGGGGTGTCCAGGATGTTGATCCGCTTGCCCTGGTATTCAAACTGCATAACGGATGAGGTAACGGAAATCCCACGCTTCTTTTCGATTTCCATCCAGTCACTGGTGGCGTAGTTCCCGGTCTTGCGGGCCTTAACGGTCCCGGCGCTGCGGATCACCCCACCCAAGAGCAGCATTTGTTCCGTAATCGTCGTCTTACCGGCGTCGGGGTGGGAAATGATTGCGAAAGTCCGCCGCTTGTTTACTTTGTCTAAAAGTTCTTTGTTCATTATTCTTCAGTTTCTTCCTCGTAATTTTCTTCTGGCAGGGTCAACAAGACAGTTAAGAGCCGCGACCCCCGCATTCTTCTGGTCGTCAAAACCATGCCGTTGTCCAGGGGCACTTCCAGCTGCTCGCCTCTGCCCGGGATCACGCCAAGTTTGGTGATCATATAGCCGGCCAGGGTGTCAACGTCTTCCATTTCCAGGTCGGTGCCAAAGCGGTCGTTGAAGTCGGTCAAAGGCATCTTGCCGTAAATGTCAAATTGCCGGTCATTCAGCTGCCGGACCAAAACTTCTGCCTTGTCGACCTCGTCGTCAATGTCGCCAACGATTTCTTCCAGCAAGTCCTCGATGCTGGCCAGGCCGGTCACCCCGCCATATTCATCAGTTAGGATGGCCAATTGCTGCTGGCTGGTCTGCATCTGCACCAGCAAGTCGTCCAGCTCGATCGTTTCCGGGGCAAAAAGGGGCGGGGAAATCAAGCGGTCATAAGTCAGCTGGTCAAAGCCGTGCTGGCGGGCCTCTCTAAGAATGGTACGGATGTGGATGACACCCACGATCTGGTCCTTGTCCTGGCGATAGACGGGAATTCTTGAATAAGGCTGGCGGAGGATGTCATCCAGGTTTTCCTCCAGGTCGTCCTCAATGTCGATCATGAAGGCGTCAGTCCGCGGCACCATGACTTCCCGGGCTACCTTGTCATGGAAAGCCATACTGCCCTCAATCATCGAATATTCAATATCAGTCAAAACATTGCCGGCATGCAGCTGGTCAATTTCTGCCTGCAGCTGGTCCTTGCCGCTTTCTTCATTGCTAGAAAAACGGCTTCTCAGTTTGCCAAACAGGCTGCCGGTCGCAGGGTCGCTTGTCATTTTCTTAACTCTCTTTCGTAAAATCCTTAAATATTTACATTATAGCATATGACCTTACGGGAATATGTTAAAATAGCCCAGTAGAAAGAGGTGTTTTACCATGAAAATGCGCCGCATTATGTTAGTTTTCGTCTTCCTGCTCTTGATCCCCTACATCTGCAGCCTGGCCATCATCGGGATCGGCTTTAACGCCCTGGTCCTGCACTCGACTGACCCCTTCCGCACGGCTGTAGGGGCCTTTGTCGGGGCCATCATCATGCTGGCCGTCAAGGCCACGATCCAGCGGCCCTTGAATTTGCTGGCCGGAGACATCTATGACAGCTTCCTGCAGCAGATTCTCCGCTTCTTCAGCATCCGCCGCCGGCCGCTCTTGCAGGTAGCCAACTTTATCCTGGACTTTGTCCTCTGCACCCTGGCCACGATCGTGATCCGCCTGCTTTTGCCCCTGGAATGGATCGTCGGCACCTCCATGGGCTTCGTCATCTTGGTCATGTTCATTTCAACTTGCCTGGGGGCCTATATCGAATACGACAACTTGTCCATTGACGCTGAAATCAAGCAATCCTAATTCTGACTGACCGGGAGGTAAAGGCTCTTGGTCAGTTTTTTACTGCCTAAATCCAGCTGGCGGAGGATATAAGGGTTAGGATTCTCCTCCAGCTGAGCCTGGAAGTCGCTGCCTAAGTCGCCCGCTTCATCCAAAAAGCGGGGCAGTTCAAAGTTCAGGGGCAGGTCGAAATAGGCCGCGTTGGCCGTCTCTTCTTTTTGGAAAACCCGGGCGCTTGGCAGGGAAAACTTGAGCAGGCCGCTAACTTCGCTATCCTTAGGCGCGATCACCCCGTACCAGTACATGAAGTTTTCCGGGCCAAAAACGATCAAGGACGCCCGCTGCCCGGCAAGGCCGGCCTCTTTGACAAAGGCTTGAAAGGCCGGGTCAGCTTCCAGTTCCTGGTTGGCGGCCGCGAAGGTCCCGTTTGCATCCATCATCCGGTCAGGAAAGGCCTTGCCGATAAAAGTAAGTTCGTTGATTTCTGTCTGCATCTCTTTACTTCTTTCTATTTTCTAATATTCTTCCAGTTCTTCTAAAGGAATGATTTCCCCGGCCAAAAAGGCGCTGATTTCATCCCCGGAAAAGCCGTGGCTGTACAGATACTGCCGCATCTTCTGCTCCCTTACGCCTGGCTCATAGCGCTTGAAGCGCTTGTAGGCCTTAAGGCCCTGCTTGGCCAGAGCCGCTCTTTCCTGGTCCTCATCTGCTTCCGGGACTAAATCCTGGGTCACGGCCTGGGCCAGGGAGCCGGAGAAGCCGTGGCTGAGCAGTTTAGTCTGCATCTTGCGGTCGACTTCCCGCTTGGCAATCTTCCCCTGCTGGCCCAAAAGTGACTTGACCAGGCGCTTGCCAACCCCGGCCCATTCCTCATCAGTCACGTCTGCCAGGGCAGCTTCGATTAAGTCATCGTCAACGCCCTTTTTCTTTAAGTCCCGGCGGACAGCCCCTGGTCCATTCTTGCCGACCTGGAGGTTATTTTTGACAAAAAGGCGGGCATAAGCCGCGTCTTCCAGGTAGCCCAGCTGGGTCAGCTCGTTAACGGCCCGCTTGGCCGCTGACCGGGAAATTTCATGCTGGCTGAGGTAGTCAGTCACTTCCTTGACCGTCCGGGGCTGGTAGGACAGGTATCTGGCCGCCAGGTCGCTGGCCTTGGCGCTGGCTTCATAGTCCAGGATTTCATTGATCTTCTGGGGGCTAAGCTCCTGGCCCTTGAGCAGGACAAATTCCGCCAGGGTCTTCTCGCTGACGGAAAAGGCGTATTCCTGGTCCAAAAAAATATTGTAGCGCCCCTGCCGCTTTTGTGCACTAACTTTCGTGATAATGGCCATTTTTTCCTCCTTTTTGGCAAATCTGGTAACTCTATCTTAGCAAATTGCCGCAAAAGCTGCGAAAAACTTGCGCTCCTTTTAAAAAGCCCTGTATAATAGTATGTTACGAAGTTTCCAGTTATTTTTATTGTAGAAAGAATAGACAAAGAAGAAGGCTCACATGCAGAAAAAACATTTTTCAAAAAACGCTTCTAAAGAGCGGCACGTCATCATCACCATCAAGCGGCTGGGGATCAACGGTGAAGGGATCGGCTACTACAAGCGCAAGATCATCTTCATCCCCGGCGCCCTGCCAGACGAAGTCGTGGTGGCCAAGATCGTCAAGGACCACCCCCAATACCTGGAAGGTGAATTAGTCCGGATCAAGGAAGCCAGCCAGGACCGGGTTCCCTTCCCATCCGGCGTTGACCCGAGAATCGGGGGCCTGGAACTGGCCCAACTGTCTTACGCGGGTCAGCTCAAGTTCAAGAAGGACAATCTGGTCTCTGCCCTTGAAAAGTACCACCCGCGCGGCTACAAGAACTACAAGATCAAGAACACCATCCCGGCCCCAGACCAGTGGCACTACCGGGCCAAGGCCCAGTACCAGATCGAACGGGAAAACCACCATGTTTCCCTGGGTCTGTACGCGCCTAACTCCCACCAATTGATCGACCTGCCGGAAATGCCGACCCAAAACGAGGACACCCAGGCAACTGAACGGGCCATCCGGGATCTGATTATCAAGCTCCGCGTCCCGATCGCCAACCGCCGGCGGAACTTGCCAGGCGTTAAGACTATTGTGGTCCGGCAGGCGGAAGCCAGCCAGGAGATGCAAGTTACCTTGATCACTGTTGGCCACAAGTTGGACAATCTGCTGCAGCTGGCTGACAAGATCATGCGCCTGCCAAAGGTCGTTTCCGTCTACCAAAACGAAACCGACTGGCAGAACCCGCAAGTCTGGGGGAACAAGACCAGCAAGCTCCGGGGCAAGAACCAGATCACGGAAGAGATCATGGGCAAGAAGTTTGACTTGAGTCCCCGGTCCTTCTTCCAGCTGAACCCGGTCCAGACGGCTACCCTGTATTCTGAAGCCTTGAAGCTGCTCAGCTTAACGCCGGACATGACCTTGATCGATGCTTACTCCGGGGTCGGCACCCTGGGGATCCTGGCGGCTGACCAGGTCAAGCAGGTGGTCGGGATCGAAAGCATCCCTGAAGCTGTTTTGGACGCCCAGCACAATGTTGAGATCAACCATGTCAGAAACGCAGAATACCTGCAGGGTAGCGTGGAAAAGCTCCTTCCCCGCTTGAAGGAAGACGGCCTGCCAATCGATGCCTTGATCGTCGACCCGCCGCGGACCGGCCTGGCCAAGTCCTTGATCAAGACCCTGCTCAGAGTCAAGCCGGCCAGCTTCGTCTACATTTCCTGCAACCCGTCCACCCTGGCCCAGGACCTGGTCCTTTTGGGCGAGGCTTACGACGTCCGGGTCATCGAAAACGTCGACATGCTGCCGCAGACCCCGCGCTGCGAGTGCATCGCCAAGCTGACCCTTCGCAAGTAGGAAGCACAAAAAGAAAATAAGCATTAGAAAAGGCGAGAAGATCAAATCTTCTCGCCTTTAAACTGCCCTCGGCAGTCTTTCCAAGTGGATGAGGTAGCTCATCAAATTAATAGTCACGATATTCAATTTTAAGAATTCACCAATAGCTAATATCGGCTAAGATAAAACAGTCACTTGTTCAAGTTTTACGTGCTAGCGTATGAAATGAATTAGACTATTGTGTATCGCCACTTGGTTAAAAGCTTCAA
Source organism: Lactobacillus sp. HMSC08B12 (assembly GCF_001808415.1). Lineage (NCBI taxonomy): Bacteria > Bacillati > Bacillota > Bacilli > Lactobacillales > Lactobacillaceae > Lactobacillus > Lactobacillus sp. HMSC08B12. The sequence continues at coordinate 14,904 of NZ_KV793161.1, forward strand.
GCCTTTATTATGGTCTCAATAAGAGAGACAACGAATAATAATTACAATCTGGAGATAAAAACTTCTGTTCAGTTGTTTTCTACCTCTTCCACGCCTTCAGTATAGCATGATATGTAAACGTTTGCAAGGGATTATTTTGCGTATTTTGCTAAAAATTGCTTGACCGCGCGTGCATATAAAGCCGGATTGTGCTCATAGGACTTGGCATGCTGGGCCCCTTTGACGATCAAGAGCTGCTTTGGCCCCCGGCTGGCCCGGTAATTTTTATAAACCATCTTAGTTGGGACAAAGGTATCCTTGCTGCCATGGATAAAGAGCATGGGCCGGGTATTCTTCTTCAGCTGGGCAAGGCTTGAGGCCTGGGCCAAAAAGTAGCCGGCTTTTAACTTGGTAATCCCGCTCAAGATTTCCACCAGGGGAAAACGGGGAAAGGCCGGCATATTGTAAAGGGCTTGGGCTTCGTGCTCGATTTCATTTTTAGCACTGGTGTAGCCGCAGTCTTCGATAAAGCATTTGACCTGCTTAGGCAAGTTTAAGCCGGAGGTCATCATGGTCGTGGCCCCGCCCATGGAGACCCCGAAAATCACGATCTTGCTCTTTTGGCCATTTTTCTTGATCACCTGCTCGGCCCACTTCTTGACATCATTTTTCTCCAGCCAGCCGTAACCGACATACTTGCCCTGGCTTTGCCCATGAGCTTCCGCGTCTGGCAAAAGGGTGTTGTAGCCCAGGGAGTGGAAAAGCTGGGCATAGGCCCCCATATTTTCCTTGTTGGACATGTAGCCGTGCAAGATAATCACGGTTTTAGCCGAGTTTTTAGCTGGAATATAATTGGCCCGCAGGAGATAATTGTTCTTAGCCGACCGCAGCTGCCAGTGCTGCTTTGTCACCTGCTTGTACCAGAGCTTCTGCTTGTACTGGGGGGTGGACTTGGTCAACTGCACCGTCCCGTTGGTCACGAAGCTTTTCTTGCCCGGCACCACGGCCATGTTGAAAAAGTAGTAGCCGGCCCCGGCCAAGGCCAGGGCTAAGACGGCTAAGAGGCCCCCTAAAATTTTGACCAGGCGGTAATTGCTTCTCTTTTTATTCTTCTTTTTCACCAGTTTCCTCTCCTCTTTCCCTCTTTATCTATAGTTTCTGTCTTTTTTATCGCTTTGCTCCTTTATTTTAAGCAATATGAACAGTATACCACAATAAAAAAAGAAAGGTTTATCCATGCTGCTTGAAGATTTTTTACAGCTCCTGGCTGACCTGGGCGGGCAAAATGTCCTCTACCTGCAGGTACAAGACCAGACCCTCCCCCTCAGTAAGTTTGTCTTGGCCCGGGAAGACTGCCAGCTATTGTGCGGCGGGCAGGCAATGACCCTGGCTAAATTCCGCCAGCTGACCGGCAAGGGGAGCAAGTCCATCCCCCTCAGCTTCTGCTGGCAGGAAAAAGAAATTCCCGTCTACGGGGTCCAGATCCTGCCAGCTGAGGGCAAGATCATCTGCAAGTAACAAAAAAGCGTAGAAAAAAGAAGTTGTCTGGTCTTCAGACAGCTTCTTTCTTTGCGTATTTCACTTGCCGGCTGGCTTCTTCTTGCCTTCGCTTTCCAGCTTCTTGCCCAAGTCAATGATGTACTTGCGCAAAGCATCCTTAGTTTCCGGGTGACGGAGACCGTATTGGATGGAAGTTTCCATGTAGCCTTCCTTGTTGCCAACGTCAAAACGCTGGCCCTTGAATTCGTGGGCGAAGACCCGTTGGGTCTTGTTCAAGGCGTCGATGGCGTCAGTCAATTGGATTTCACCGCCGGCACCGGCCTTTTGCTTGTCCAACATGTCAAAAATTTCCGGAGTCAGCAGGTAGCGGCCGATGATGGCTAGGTCACTTGGGGCCTTGTCAACGTCTGGCTTTTCCACAAAGGCCTTAACGTTGTACATGTCCGGAGCAGTTTCGCCGATTGGGTCGATGACACCGTACTTGTTGACTTCTTCATGCGGTACCTTCATAACCGCGATGGTTGAAGCGTGAGTTTCATCGTAGCAGTCGATCAATTGCTTGGTCAATGGCGTCTTGTCTCTCATCAAGTCGTCGCCTAGCATAACCACGAAAGGTTCACCGGCGATAAAGCTGCGAGCCCGGTTGACGGCATCCCCCAAGCCATTTGGATGCGGCTGCCGGGTGAAGTAAAGGTTAACCTTCGTGTTAGACATGGTGGTTTCCCGGACCAGCTTCAAAAGCCCGTCCTTGTGCTTTTCAGTCAAGTTGTCTTCTAGTTCCGTGTTTGAGTCGAAGTGGTCTTCGATTGACCGCTTGCTTTTGCCAGTAACGATCAGAATGTCTTCAATCCCTGAATCCATGGCTTCTTCAACGATAAATTGAATAGTTGGCTTGTCAACGATTGGCAGCATTTCCTTAGGCATGGCCTTGGTTGCTGGCAAAAATCTGGTTCCCAAACCGGCAGCTGGGATGATCGCTTTTCTGACTTTCATGTATTTACATCCTCTTTTCTTAACTTCACACATTAATGAAAGCATTTTAAATGCAAGCGTATAATAACATATTTCTAGAAAAGAATCTAGTAAACCTAGACCAATCTTCCTAAAAAAGGAAATTATTTTTTCCGCCGCTTGGCGATAAACTCGGCCAAAGGTCCGTTAGAATAGGTCGCTGGCCCATAGCGCAGCTGGTCCAAACTGACATTGACCGCCGTACCAAAAAGTAACAGGATGGCCAGGAGATTGAGCCAGAGCATAAAAATGATAAAAGTTCCAACTATACCATAATTTTCCCACTTAACCGGAAAATTTTTCAAGTAGAAGGAAAAGAGATAAGACAGGGCTTCCCAGCCGGCCACCGTCACGATGCTCCCGGGCAAAAGAGCCTTCTTGAAGTGAACATTGGGCGCTACAGCGTTTAAATAGTAGACCCCGATCAACATCAAGACCAGCAAAACCAGCCAGCGGTAGCTGGAGAGCTTGTCAATCCAGGCCAGGGGCAGGTTAAAGTAAGGAGCCAGGAAATGCAGGACCTCCTGGCCAAAGACCACGACCAAGGCTAAAAGAATGAACATAGTGACCATCAATGCACTGAAGATCACGGTCAAGGTCCGGTTCCAGATAAAGTGCCAGAAGCCCAGCTTCAGTTCCTTATTGTGGACGCCATAGAGGCGGTTCATCCCGATTCTGACCGCGTTCACCATACAGGACATGGACCACAGGGCCATGATCGCACCGAAGGAGATGTAGCTGGTCGAATTCGACTTGAGCAGGGTATCGACGATCGGGATGATATAGCGGGCCACGTCACTTGGAAAGATCATTTCCAAATAATCAGCAATCGGTCCCGTGGCCAGGTGAAACCAGGGCAGGGCGTTACCGACAATGATAACGATGGGAAAAATTGAAAACAGGATGTAGTAGGCAATCACGATGGAACTTTGAAAAATCTCCCCCTGGGAAACGACCGAGGAAAGAGTTGTAAGAAAGCGCCGGACCCCCTTTTGTCCTGGCTCAACTTTTTCCGCCATGCCTAGTCTTCCATTTCGTCAAAGTGCGGAATGTACTTTTCCAGGCCGTCGTATGGCTTTTGCAAAGTCAAGATCTTCGGGCCGTCCTTGGTGATGGCAAAAGTATGCTCGAACTGGGCTGACTTGGACCCGTCCGGGGTTGCGTAGAAGACCCAGTCGTCATTCGGGTCGTCAACCGTCTTTTGCAAAATCCGCCAGTCCCCGCCGGCTTCCACCATTGGTTCAACGGTGATGGTCATCCCTTCCCGCAGGCGCAGGCCGTGGCCGGCCTTGCCCCAGTGAGGAACTTCCGGGTCTTCGTGGATGGATGGCTGGATGCCGTGGCCGATCAGTTCCCGGACGTCGCCGTAGCCTTCTTCATCCTCCACATAGTGCTGGATGACAGCCCCGATGTCCCCGATCCGGTTGCCAACTACGGCTTGGTCGATCCCCATGTACATGGCCTTCTTGGTCACGTCCATCAAGTGCTGGTCTTCTTCTGAGATTTGGCCGACCCCGTAAGTGGTGCAAGAGTCGGATTCATAGCCGTTCAAGTTGCAGGTTACGTCAACCTTGACCAAGTCGCCTTCCTTTAAAAAGACATTTTTGCGGGGAATGTTGTGGGCAATTTCGTCGTTAACAGAGATGCAGGTGCCGTACTTATAGCCTTCAAAACCTTGTTCTGACAAGCGGCCGCCCCGGCTGGAAACGAATTCCTGGCAGAATTCTTCAATGTCCCAGGTGGAGATGCCTGGCTTGATCACGTCACGCAGGGCCTCAAACATGGTCGCCAGCAAGTGGCCGGAAGCCTGCATGCCCTTCAATTCACGAACAGATTTAATAGTAATCAATTTGTTTTTCCTTTCATAATGAAGTAGTTTGTCTTCACTATTATAACCTTTTTTAAAAGTTTGCTAAAGTAGCAATGCGCCCGATTCGCCAAGCCGGGGCAAATCGTGTATAATACTCTAGAAATTGTTTTTTGGGAGCTTAACTTATGAGAGCAAAGATTGTTTTTGCCAGCATGACCGGCAACGACGAGGACATGGCCGAAATCCTGGAGGAAGGCCTGCTGGACCAAGGCCTGGAAGTAGATTCTTCTGACGTCAGCTTCACTGACGCCAGCGATTATTTAGACAGCGACCTGTGCGTCTTTATCACCTACACTTACGGGGAAGGCGCCATGACTGACGAAATTGCCGACTTTTACGACCAGCTCAAGGAGCTGGACTTGACCGGCAAGTCTTTTGCCGTCATGGGTTCTGGCGACAAGACCTACAAGGAACACTACTGCGAGAACGTTTTTGACTTTGAGAAGGCCTTCCTGGCCTGCGGGGCCAAGGAACTGATTCCCCCGCTCACGGTTGAAAACGCCCCTGACGATGACGATATCGCGCGCATCGATCAAGCTGCTGAGGAGTTGGCGGATAAATTAAATGGATAAAGATTTTAACCGGCGGCGGGCTTTAGGCGAGCAGATCTTCAAGCGCCACCGCAATTTATGGGTCTACATGTTCTTTGGCTTTATCGCGGCCTTGATCAACACGGTTGTCTTCATGTTCATGCATGACTTTTTGCACACCGTCTTGGTCATCGACAACACGATTGCCTTTATCGTGTCCAACCTGGTCTCCTTCTGGTTCAACCACAAGGCGGTCTTCACCAAGAACGTGGACCATGAACACAAATTGTGGCAGAAGCTGCTGTCCTTTTTTGCCTACCGGATCATCAGCCTGCTGCCGGACACCTTGATCATGTGGCTGGGGATGACTGTCCTGGGCTGGCCAGCCTTGATCGTCAAGGTCATCGACCAGATCCTGGTCGGCATCTTCAACTACCTGACCACCAAATCAGTCTTCGAGAAGCAGGAAAAGAGCCTGAAGAAGCGGCTGGAGAAGAAAATAAAAAAGCAGTGAAGCTGAGCTTCACTGCTTTTTTATTCGTGCAAGTTGGCCAATCAAGAAAAGTCGGCTGGCTTGAGGCCTTTTTTGCCGGCAAAACACCAGGCAATATCATCTAAAATCCGGTCGCTGGCCTGCCCGTCCCCGTATGGGTTCTTAGCTTCAGCCATCTGCTGGTAAGCAGCTGGGTCAGTCAGCAGCTCCAGCATGGCTGCCTTAACCGCGTCTTCTTCAGTGCCAACCAGTTTCAAGGTTCCGGCCTTGACCCCTTCCGGCCGCTCGGTCGTGTCCCGCAAGACCAAAACCGGCTTGCCCAAAGACGGGGCTTCTTCCTGGACGCCGCCAGAGTCGGTCATGATAAAGTAGCTGCGCTTGGCCAGGTTGTGGAAATCGACCACGTCTAAAGGCTTGATCAAGTGAATCCGGGGGTCGCCGCCTAAAACTTCCTTGGCTGCTTCTTGGACTCTTGGCGAGAGGTGAACCGGGTAGACAATTTCAACGTCGTCAGTTTGGTCGACCACGTCCTTCATTACCTTGAAGACCCGCCGCATCGGCTCGCCCTGGTTTTCCCGCCGGTGCATGGTGACCAGGATAATCCGCTTGCCCTGGCCGATCTTGTCTAAGACTTCATGCTGGTAGTCGGCCTGGACGGTTTGGGCCAGGGCATCGATGGCCGTGTTGCCCGTGACAAAAATATTTTCTTCCGGGTGCCCTTCTTTTAAAAGGTTGGCCCGGCTGACAGAGGTCGGGGCAAAGTAGAGGTCGGACAAGACATCGGTCAGTTGCCGGTTCATCTCTTCCGGGAAAGGAGAATACTTATTCCAGGTTCTGAGGCCCGCTTCAACGTGGCCCAGGGGAGTCTGCTGGTAAAAGGCAGCCAGGCTGGCGGCAAAGGAAGTCGTCGTGTCCCCGTGGACCAGGACGATATCCGGCTTTTCTTCCTGGATGATCTGGCTTAAAGCAGTCAAAACCCGGGTGGTGATGTCAGCCAGGGTCTGCTGGGGCTGCATTATGTTTAAGTCGTAGTCCGGCTGGATTTTGAAAATCTCCAGGACCTGGTCCAGCATTTCCCGGTGCTGGGCGGTAACCACAGTAACTGCCTGGAAGCGGTCGTCACTGATCAGCTTGAGCACCAGGGGGGCCATCTTGATGGCTTCTGGCCTGGTACCGAAAACGGTCATTACTTTAATTTTCTGCATACTTAATCTCCTTAGCAAATTGCTAACTTAATCATAGCAAAAAGGCGCGAAAGCGGCGCATTTTTCATAAAATAATCGATAAATCATTTTTGAGGTGAACTATGACAGTCAATATTTTTCCCCTCCTGGGTGACAGCCTCTTGATCGTCCTGGCCGGCTTCGGCCTGGTCTACTCCTTTGACGGGTCCTTGGGGCAAAAGACGCGGCGGATTTTAAGAATTGCCAGCCTCCTTTTGCTCCTGGCCATCATCCCCTTGACCATTTGGATCCTGCAGCATCCCCTGCTTATCAATTGATGAGGCGGGAAAAAACTGAATAGCACAAAAAAACAAGGGATCAGTCCAGCTGATTCCTTATTTCTTTACTCTTTTTACTGTATTATTAGCTGTTCGCCTTGGCTTGGTGCTTTAATTCCAGCTTTCTGAGCCATGGCAAGAGGGAGCCAGTCCCGAAGAGGACGATAACGGTGATGATGTTCATCCAGAGCTGCTTGGTCCATTGCGGACTTTCAAAAGTAACGTCTTGCGGCAGGAAGCCCATCGTCGCGCAGATGAAGGTGAAGATGAAGCACCACCAGCCGACCGCCAGGGCCCCCTTGTTGTTTCTGATGAAGACGAAGTCGTCCTTGGCAAAAGTCTTGTGCCGGTAGCGGAAGGCTAAGAAGGCCAGGAAGACTACGGAAGTCTTGTACGGGGATACGATCCCGTTCAGGTTCAAGAGCCAGTTAAAGATATCGTTGATTTCCGGCAAAGTCCCTGACAAAAGCAAAAGGAAGAGAGTGATGCTGCAAGTCAGCACGTAACTGTTAACAGGCAGCCCATCCTTGTTCTTCTTTCTGAGCCAGCTTGGCATGTACTTTTCAGAAGTGTCAGAGGCAAAGACCCGGCTGGCGGCGTCGATCAAGGCGGCCAGGTCGGCCATGAAGTTCAAGAGGCAGACGATGGCGTACATGTACATGAGGCTCTTGCCCATGCCGGCTTCTTCACCCAGAAGCTGGAAGGCATAGAAGGCCCCGTTCATCTTAAAGTCGTGCGGGATGTGTTTAGCGTCAAAGAGGACGGCCAGACCAAGAGTTTCGGTCAAGGTCATGAAGACCGTCATGGCAAAAAGCATCCACATTGACTTCGGGAATTCCTTGCGGGGGTTCTTCAGCCGGGTAACGTAAGGCGCGGCCAGTTCCGCCCCGGACATGGCAAAGATCAAAAGGCCAGTCGTGGAGAAATAGTGGACGCTGAAGTTCGGCTTAAAGCTGGACCATTCCATCTTGGTGGCGATGTGGCCGCCGTGCATGAGAGCCCAGATGATCAGGATCACGAAGATCACGGACATGGCGAACATGGCAATCCCCCCGATCAAGGACAGAAGGTCCAGGGAGTTTTTATATGCACTTTCGCACAAGATAAAGATCAAGATGATGACAAAGGTCAAAAGGCCGAACATAAAAGGTGACATGTGCTTGCCTAAAGTGTTGTTGCCCAGGATCATCCAGGAAATGGAAACGATGATGGAGTTGGACACGTCCACCAGGTAGGGCACGGTTTGGGCCCAGTACATCCAGCTGGTAGCGTAGCCTAATACGTCGCTGCCCGTCCCCCGCCGGATCCAGGAGGCCAGGCCCCCTTCTTCAGTATCCTTGTAGGCCAGGCCCAATTGGGTGGCGATCAAGGTATATGGCAATTGGTAGCAAATCAAAAGGAAAATCCATGAAAAGATTACGGACAGACCTTGGTTTTGGTATGGGTAGAAAACATCTTCAAAGCGGATGATGGTGACGAAGTCGAGCATCGCCAAGGTCATCCAGGCCATGTAGTGTTTTTTTGGGGTTTCTTCAATCATTCTGTAAGTCAAGCTCCTTATTGGTCAAATTGTCTTAAGCGGCAATTTGCCTGGACGGGGGCTTATTTTGGCGCTTTAAAAAGCTGGTCACTGCACCGTCTCCAATCAAAAAAGTGTCGTTTTCATTTTATTCCTATTGTTTTGAAAATTCTATAGCTTTTTTAATTTGATAAAAATTCTTTCAAGCGTTAAGTGAAAGTTATCCACATACCGGTCATTAGCCAACTTTTAGTAAAAAATATTTGGTTAATTTGCTCTTGGCAAGAAAAGCAGGCCTTTTTCGTGCAAGTAAATGCGCAAAAAGTAAACATCACTCAATGCGTCAATTAAGAATGCTTTTTGGCAAAAAGAGCTTGAAAGTGTATAATCTACCTATGCATACTACAATTTTTTTATAAAGATACTGAATTGAGTGGTACGCGCTTTTATGAAAAATGCCAAGTAACAGAAAGGAACAGATATGAAAAAGTTTTTGCGAATAACCGCGACACTTTTGTCCGCTGCAGCTATTCTCGACTCTTTGTATTGGCTCTTTGTTGGCCATTCCTACTTTAGAGTTGCCTTTCTTAAGCTGACCGGCGGTAATGGCATCCCCGGCTGGCTTCAAATCGCGGTCATCGCCGGTATCCTCTTGTTTCTCTCTCAATATGACTGGTTCTTTGATCATTTTCTCCGCGATGAACGTGACCGCAAGTACAAGTAGCAACTTCCATCAACCCATGAAATAGAAAGGAATTTTTCAATGCGTTATCTAGCAATCGCTGCTAAAAAAGAGCTTCTACCCTATCTGCCAATCGACTGGCCCAGAACTGAACTGACCGAGCTGGTCAACCCCGCAAGCCTGGCTGCCGTAGTCATCGATGAAAAAGACAGCCGGTCCCGGGGCATCTACCAGACCATGAAGGAAAAGCTGGGTCTGGACTTGCCCTTGATCGAATTTACTCCTGAGACCTCTCCAGCTGAAATCAGCCGCTTGGCCCAGACCTACGAAGAAGCCAACGTTCCCCGCTTCATCCGGGAGCTGACGGCTTTTTCTGACCAAGACGACCTGGTCTTCGATACTCCTGGCCACCACAACGGCCGCTTCTACGACCGCCACCCAGCTGGAGCAGTCTTGCGCAACTTCTTCGGTGACAACTACTTCAGAGCCGATACTTCTGACTGCGTCTCAGAACTCGGCGATATGATGAACCACACTGGCGGGCCCTTAGAAGCCCAGCAAGAAGCAGCTAAAGCCTTCAACGCCGACAAGGTCTACTTCTGCACCAACGGCACAACCAGCGCCAACACTATCTGCACCACCGCCCTTTTAGATGAAGGCGACCTGGTCCTTTTTGACCGCAACAACCACAAGTCCATCTACAACAGCGCCCTGGTCATGACCGGGGCCAAGCCGGTCTACCTGCCAACTGACCGGAACGCTGACGGCTTGATCGGGCCTTTGACCGCCGCCAGTCTTGATGAAGGCTTGATCCGCCGGGAAATCGCCAAGGTCGCCCCTGGCCGCGCCAAGGCTGACCGGCCTTTCCGCCTGGCGGTTCTGCAGCTGGAAACCTACGACGGCATCTTCTATGACGCCAAGCTTATCTTGAAAAAGCTCGGCCGCCTCTGTGACTACATCCTCTTTGACTGCGCCTGGGGCGGCTATGAACAATTTGTCGACGTCCTCAGAGACTTCTCTCCTTTCCAGCAGACCTACGGCCCCGATGACCCAGGCATCCTGGTCACCCAGTCCGTCCACAAGCAGCAAGCCGGCGTGGGCCAGGCCTCCCAGATTTTAAAAAAAGACAGCCACATCAAGGGACAAAAGCGCTACGTCGACCACAAGCACTTTAACCATGCCTACATGAAGTACGTTACGACCAGCTACTCCTACCCGGTCTACGCTTCTCTTGTCGCTAACAGCGCCATGGCTGCTTCACCGGCCGTTAACAGCTGGTGGAACGATACGGTTAAATTAGGCATCGACTTCCGCAAGCGCCTTTTAAAGGAAAGCAAGCTCTTTAAGCCCCTCGTTCCCCCAACTGTCCACGGGCAAAAGTGGGAGAACCTGCCAACTGATGTCTTGGCCCAGGACCCGGAAGCCTGGAAACTGTCCCCAGATGATGACTGGCACGGCTTCAAATTGCTTGCTCCGGGTGAAGTTGCCCTAAGCCCGGTAAAAGTCACCTTGATGACGCCCGGCATTGACCTGGCAAAAGCTGCCTTCACCGAAGAAGGCATCCCTGGCGCCATCGTTTCCCTCTACCTGCATGAAAAGCACATCATCCCGGAAAAGTCCGACAGCTACTCCACCCTCTACCTGCTCACGCCAGGCGAGGGGCAAGTCGATATGAACGGCCTTTTCTCGGCCTTAATGGCCTTTGAAGAAGCCTACTTGACTAAGGCGCCCCTGTCTGCCATCATGCCGGAATTAGTAGCCCAGTACCCTGACCGCTACGAGGGTTATACCCTCTACCAGCTCTGCCAGGAGCTCCACCACTACTACCAAGAGCATGAGATCTTTAAGCTCCAGCAAGCTCTTTTCCTAAAGGACAGTTTCCAAAATTACGAGCTGACGCCAAAAGAAGCTGACCGCGAATTCGTCCACGGCAACAGCGAACTGGTCAAACTGGCCGACGCCAAGGGCCGGATGGCCTTGGAAGGCGCCCTCCCTTACCCGCCTGGTGTCTTCATCGTGGCACCTGGTGAACGCTGGCAGGACCTGGACGTTGCCTATTTCCAAGTCTTGCTCGGCGCTGCCCGAAAGTTCCCGGGACTTGATCCGGAAATCCAAGGGGTCTACCAAGAGGACGGCGAAGTCTGGGCTGAAGTCCTTAAAGAATCTTAAGCTGACAAAAAACGTTGACACAATCGTGCCAACGTTTTTTCTATCTTCTGAACTATTTTCTTTATTTTTTCTTTTTTCCCTTAGTCGCCAAAGAGAACTGACTTGACCGCGTTGGTCACGGCGATCTTGTCATGGGCGTAGGTCAAACCGCCCTGCATGTAGACAGCGTAAGGCGGACGGATCGGGCCGTCAGCTGAGAATTCAACCGTTGACCCGGAGACAAAGGTCCCCCCGGCCATAATGACTTCATCTTCGTAGCCCCGCATGTGGCTTGGAATTGGGGTAACAAAGGAGTCAACCGGTGAGTTCTTCTGCACTTCCTGGCAGAACTTGATCATCTTTTCCTTGTCGTTGAAGGTGATCAGTTCGATCAGGTCAGTCCGCGGGGCATCCCACTTAGGAGACACGTCGAAGCCCAGCTTTTCCATCAAGGCGGCTGAGTAGATCATCCCCTTGATGGCTTCCCCGGTCACGTTTGGCGCCAGGAAGAAGCCTTCGTAGAACTCATGCAGGCTGTTTAAGGTTGGCCCTTCTGAGTCGCTGATCCCCGGGGCAAAAAGCCGGCTGGCTGCCCGGTGGATCAAGTCTTTTCTGCCGACGATGTAGCCACCAGTCTGGGCAATCCCGCCCCCGGCATTCTTGATCAAAGAACCGGCCATGAAGTCGGCCCCATATTCAGTCGGCTCATGCTTTTCCGAAAACTCCCCGTAGCAGTTGTCAACGAAGATCAAGGACTGGGGACTGACTTCCTTGATAAAGTCGATCATTTCCTTGACCTTAGCAACCGGGAAGCTTTCCCGGGTGTCGTAACCCCGGGACCGCTGAATAGCCACGATCTTCGGCTGGTCCCGCTTTAAGATCTTTTCCCCCTCTTCAAAGTCGACGCTGCCGTCTTCTTTTAGCGGCACATAGGAGAACTTGACCCCCTTTTCAATCAAGGTGCCGGCCTTGTCTGGGGTAAGGCCGATAGCGTGCTGCAGGGTGTCGTAAGGCATCCCCGTCAGGTAAGTCAAAGTGTCGCCTGGCACCAGGTTGCCGTCAAGGGCGGTTGCCAGGGTGTGGGTCCCGGAAACGAATTGCGGCCGCACCAGGGCGTCTTCAGTGTGGAAGACCTGGGCGTAGACCCGCTCCAGCTTGTCCCGGCCTTCATCGTCGTCCCCGTAGCCGTTGGTCCCCTTCAAGTCAGATTCAGCGACCGCGTTGTCCACGAAGGCTTCCAGGACCTTGGCCTGGTTGTAAATAACCTGTTCGTCGATTTCATGCAGGCGGCCGGCGATCTGCTCGTCGACTTCCTTAACAATTTTTGCTAATTCTTCTGGTAAATTGTTCATCAAAAAATCCCTCTGTTTGTTCTTTGTTACTTACCTATCTTAAACCAAAAAGGCAGCTTTTTAAATAAAAAATAGCCTTCCATGCAATTATGGAAAGCTATTTGCAAAAGTTCTATTGTTCGCTGGCTGCCTTTTCCGGCAAGATCAGGTTCAAGAGAATCCCGAAGACCGTAGCCAAACCGATGCTGGTCAGCTGGAATGAGCCGATCTTGAGGTAGGTGCCCCCGATCCCGATAACAAGGATGACGGAAGCGATGACCAGGTTTCGCTTCTTTTCAAAGTCGACCTTGTTGTCAACCAGGATCCGCAGGCCGTTGGCCGCGATCATCCCGAAGAGCAGGAAGGAGATCCCCCCGATAACCGGGGTTGGGATGGATTCGATCACCGCTGACACCTTACCGACGAAGGAGAAGACGATGGCGAAAAAGGCTGCCCCGCCCAAAACGAAGACGCTGTGAACCTTGGTCATGGCCAAAACGCCGATGTTTTCCCCGTAGGAGGTGGTTGGCGGGCCGCCTAAAAAGCCGGCAATGATGCTGGAAAGACCGTCGCCCAGCAGGGTCCGGTGCAGGCCCGGGTCTTCAAAGAAGTTCCGCTTGGTCAATTTGTTTAAGACCATGATGTGGCCCATGTGCTCAGTCATAGTAACAAAAGCAATTGGCGCCATAGTGATGATGGCGGCCGGGTACCACTTGAACTTGTAACTGACGCCTAAAACATCAAAGGCGGGCAAAGAGAACCACTTGGCGCTTTCAACGCCGGACAGGTCAACGATCCCGCAGAAGAGGGCCATGAGGTAGCCGCAGATGATCCCCAGCAAAACCGGTATCATGCTCGGGAAGCCCTTCAAAAACATGTTGAAGATAATGGTAATAACCAGGGTAAAAATCGCTACCCCGAAGTAAGTCAGGCTGTACTTGCCGCTGGCGTTGAACATGGCGTCGTTAGCCGCGGTCGTCGCTAGTGACAGGCCGATAACGATGATGATCGGGCCAACCACGATTGGCGGCAGGATCTTGTCCAGCCAGCGGGAACCGAAGCGGGCGATCAAGAGGGCCACGATGACGTAGACCAGACCAGCCGCGATGGCCCCCTGCCCTACGGCCGGGTAGCCGTAATTTTTCATCAAGGCCTGCATAGTAGCGATAAAGGCAAAAGATGAGCCCAGGTAGGCTGGGATCTTCGCCTGGGTGCAGAGGATGTAGACCAAGGTCCCCACCCCTGAACAGAAGAGGGCGATGCTTGGGTTTAAGCCGATTAAAAGCGGAACCAGGACGGTCGAACCGAACATGGTGAAGAGGTGCTGGATTGAGAGCAGCAGCCAGGGACCGAACTTCGGCTTGTCCTGGACGTCCAAAACCGCTTCAGGGTTCCGGAATGTCTTGTCTTCTTTCAAAAGAAATCTTCCTTTCCAAATACTGGAACCCGGAACAGAAATGTCCTTGTCAGCCTCACGGGACTGAATTTAAAGGTTCCTTAACAATTGACTACTTTAGCCTACTAATAATATTATTTTTTGTCAAGGAAGACGAAAAAGCCGCGGCTGACAAAGCTTCAGCCGCGGACTTGAACTATCTGAGGAAAAATATGGTTTATTGGAATAGATTAAGGAGTATTTTAATGACAATTAATGGGCCGGACTGATGAAGTATTCCGGCTTGCAGATCTTGGTCCAGTCAACGAAGATCTTCTTCATCAGGTAGCCAACCGCGAATGGCACGACTACCCAGACGATGACCAGCACCAGCACGTTGTGGAAGCCGGCATTGTAGGCTGCTAAAGGAGAAACCGCCCCGATCAAGCCGAAACCACCGGAAGCCGGGGTCCCCTGCATGCCAAGGATTGGCACGGAGAGAGTTGAGATGCCGCTGTTAAAGCGATCGGGATCCCGATCACTGGGTATCTCAGGAAGTTTGGCATCATCATCTTGATAGCGCCTAAGAAGATAGCAACTTGCACACCTGGCTTGTCAACCTTCATGGTTGCCCAGAAGAGGAAGCTCCCGGCCTTTGCAATGCTTTTCGTCAACACTTTCATAATTTTCTTATTGAAGAGCAAAAATCCGCTTTCTTTTTCTGGATACTTTATTTTCTTTGAATTTTTGTTAAAAACCAGCATCTTTTACCAAAATTAAAAGCAAAGAGCAATAAGCTAAGGCGGAAAAAAATATGAAAAAAGCAGCAAAAGGCAAAAAGAAAACCCCTCACTTCCGTGAGGGGCAGATATGACCCGGGCGAGATTTGAACTCGCGACAACCTGGTTTAGGAAACCAGTGCTCTATCCAACTGAGCTACCGAGCCATACAACACATTTTATTCTACAAAAAATGTGTTGAAAAAGCTAGTGCTTTCGCTTAAGTCATTAGTATTGCGGCATGAAAAAGCGGCGGGGTTCATCCGTCTGCCCAATCTGGTCAGCCGCCTTGACAAAGGGCAACCAAATCAAGACCGCGATGACCAGGTTGACCGGGGACAAGACCAGGGCCCGCCAGTCATAGTTAGTGGCCAGATAAGGGCCGATGACCGGGGGCATGATATTAGGCACCGAAGCCTGGACCCGGTTGATCCAGCCCAGCTTGGTCGCCAGATAAGCCAAGGAAACATTGGCTAAAGGAGCCAGGGTAAAAGGCAAAAAGCAGACCGGGTTCAAGATGATCGGCAGCCCGTAGAGCATGGGCTCATTGACGTTGAAGACAGCCGGAGCCAGGGCCACCTTGGCCAAAGTCCGCTGGTCCCCCCGCTTGGAGGTCAGCAAAATCGCGATGACTAAAGGCAGGCAGACCCCATTGACGCCAAAGACCACAAAAGAAGTATTGGTCCACAAATACGGGATCTTGTGACCGTTAGCCGCCGCCAAAAGGTTGGCGTTTTGGGCCGTAGCCCAGATCGACCCGACAACCGGAGCTAAGGCACTGGCCCCATTGATCCCGAAGAACCAGAAGAGCTGGGTCAAAGCCGTAATAGCAATCACCATGATAAAGCCCTGGCCCAGTTTCAAAAGTGGCAGCTGGATGATCTCTAAGAACCAGTCGCCAAAATACTGGCCGGTAATGGTCTGGAAGAGATAGTTCAGACCGCCCACGATAAAGAGGGCCAGCATGACCGGGATCGCTGCTTCAAAGGCCGCGATCTGGGCCGGGGGCATGGCCGTATGGATATGCAGGCCCAGCCGGGCCTTGACCCCCAGGATGTACAGGGCCACGCCCAGGCCGCCAAAAAGAATGGCCGTAAACATCCCTGTCGTTGACAGCTGCTTGATGTTAAAAGCCTGGTCCAGCTTAATCCGCTTATTCCCCTGCATGAGGTAGGAATAGTTGGCGATGCTCATCATGAAAGAACAAAGAGCCGTCATCGCCCCGGCCAAGGGGTCCACCTCACAGGCCTTGGCCAATTGGTAGCCCCAGCTGAGGACGAAGAAGAGGGCAAACATGGCCACGCTCCCCCGCCAGACGAAGTTGCAGATGGAGATCGATGGCTGCATGAGCTGGTAAAAAACATGCCAGCCCCAGTTGCGGTTGGCGGCAATGATGAGGCTCTTGATTAAAACCGCCACCGACCCGGTCAAACTGATCGGCAGGGTGGAAATAAAAGCATCCCTGAGGGCCACCAGCCAGCGGACCGAGGCCAGATTATTGGCCAAGGGCAGCAGGTGCCGCTCCAGCCAGTCAATCACGCTATTCACTTTGCTTCTTCCCCTTCAGATAATGCGGGTGATAACCCTTGTTCTTGTTTTTCTTCTTGGACTTCTTTTTCTTCTTAACTGGCTGCTCAATTATAGCTGGCTTGTCTTTGTCTTCAGCCTTTTCCTTCTTGACCGGCTTTTCTTTACTCAAGTGGTAGCCGGCAAAGTAGACCCGGTCGACGGTCACTTCCCCTTCCAAAAGCTTCTTCAGCTTGCGCAGGTCGTGGTCGTTACCCAGAGACACCACCTTGCCTTCCTGCTGCATCCGGCCGGTTCGGCCTGCCCGGTGCATGTAGGTGTTGGCATCAGTCGGGATTTCGTAGTTAACCACATAGGTTAGTTTTGGAATGTCCAAGCCCCGGGCCGCCAGGTCAGTGGCCAAGAGCAGCTTGACCTTCCCCTTGGCCAGGTCCCGGATGGCCTGCTGGCGCTTGTCTTTTGAGAAATTATTGGCCAAAACTTCAAAGCGGGTCTTGCTGTGGGCAAAAATTCTGGCAAAGCGCAGCATTCCCTCATTTGAGTCAAAGAAGAGCAGGCCCCGGAAGCCGTCCAGCTTGCACAAACGCTGCAGGTATTCCAGCTTGTGCTCATTGTCCACCTGCAAAAAGACGTGTTCAGTCTGGCTGCCCTGGTCGGGGCGGACGTCGACTAAAAGGAAGTGGCGGGCAAAAATTTCTTCCGCCTCTTGGGTAATCTGGGATTCAGTGGCCCCAAAGAGGAGGATCTGGCTGGAAGAAGGCAGGTTCTGCCCTAAAGAACTCAAAAGCTCCAGCTTGGCGAATTCCAAAATGTCGTCAGCTTCATCGATCACCAGGGTCTTGATCTGGACCAGTTTAATCCGGCCCGAGGAGAAGAAGTCAAAGAAGCGGCCCGGAGTGCAGACCAGGACCTCACAATTGTCCTTCTTCAGCCGTTCGTCCTGTCTTTGCCGGTTGCCGGCCCCAACCAAGGCTAAAGTCTTCAGACCCAGGGCCTTGGCAAAAGGCAGGATGGCATTTCTGATCTGGACGGCCAGTTCAGTCGTTGGGGCCAAAATCACTAGGGAATTTTTCTCTCCCGGGATGACCCGCTCTAAAGCCGGCAGGGCATAGGCCAGGGTCTTGCCTGTCCCTGTCTTGGCCAAAGCGACCAGGCTGGCCCCATTCTTAATGGCCTCATAAGTCTCTTTCTGGATCAAGGTTGGCTGGCTCTTGCCTTCCTTTTGCAAAACTGCTTGAATTTGTTCTGTGTAAATCATTGTGCTAATTGTCCATACTTTTCTTTATATTGCTGGCTGGTCCCGATATAGGCATACATGACATTCTTGCAGCCGATCCCGCTGACTCCGGCCACGTGGCCCTTTTCCGTATAGCGCCAGAAGCAGTAGTCCAGCTTACTTGGCGCTGACGCCGAGGTAGCCAGGAACTTGCATCCCGCCGGAAAAAGCTTCTTGTACTTGACCGGGGCGTTGACCATAATCTCATGACTCTTGACCAGGGAATAGGCCAGCTTGCTCATCGCCGTTAAATTGGCGGCGCTGGGGTCATCTTGCCCGCTGTCCAGCAGGATGGGCAAGGCCCCCCAATGCCCAGCCGCCAGGCGCTTCGCCCGGGATAATTGCTTTGCCGCATTTTTCTCCCCTTGCACCTCAATGATGCTGCCATAGGCCAATTTGGTCTTGGCCACCTGCTCGCGCCTGGCGGCAAAATTCTGGTCAACCGGCAGATAAACGAAAGACAAGCCGCCCTTTTCCAGGCGGCTGAGGTCAAAATCTGCCTGGCTGACCTTCAGGCCGACCGCGCTTTGGCTGGCTCCTTTTGGCAGGGTCGTCTGGCTGGCATAATTGTACAGGCCATATGCCAAAAGGCTGATAATCGCGGCCAGCAGAATCAAAAGGGCCGGCAGTGTCGCCGGATGCTGGAAATGCTTTTTTTGCCCCATCGCTCAAAACCTCCTTCTACCATTTTAGCCGAGAAATCCGCCTAGACCAAGCAGAAAGATTTCTTGTATAATTTAAGGGTTAGACTTGTTTTACTGGAGGTATTTCGTGAAAAAACAGATTTCTTTTGGCCAGGCGCTGTCAACCGTTATCGGCTCAGTCATCGGGGCCGGGGTCTTCTTTAAGATCGGCAGCATCTCCCAAAGCACCGGGTCGGCCTCAGCCACCATCTTAGTCTGGCTTTTAGCCGGAGTCATCTCGATCTGCTCGGGCTTGACCGTGTCAGAAATTGCGGCCGCCTTGAATGTCAACGGAGCCATTGAATACCTGGACTACAGCTATGGCAATATCTGGGGCTTTCTCTTCGGCTGGGCGGAAATGACTGTCTACTTCCCCGCCCAGATCGCGGCTTTAGCTTCAATTTTCGGCCAGCAGTTCGTGGTCCTGGCGGGCCTGCCGGCCTCCGGCAGCAAGTGGATCGCTGCCGGCGTGGTTCTTTTGCTCTTTTTGATCAATATGCTGGGGACCAAGGCTTCAGCCTGGATGCAGTCGGTGATCACGGTCATCAAGCTCATCCCCCTCTTTTTGATCATCGTCTTTGCAATCATCCGCCCGCAAGTCTCCGTCAGTCTCTGGCCAGTTACGGTGGATAGCAGTGGCGGCTGGCTGGCCGGGATCAGCCAGGGGCTCTTGTCTGCCCTCTTTGCCTTTGAAGGCTGGATCGTGGTGACCAACCTAGCTAAGGAAATGAAGAATCCGAAAAAGGACCTGGCCCGGGCCATCATCCTTGGCCTCTCCTTGGTCACGGTCGTTTACGTCCTGGTCAATTACGCCTTTATGGCGGTTTTGCCTTTTGACAAGATCATCGGCAACGACAATACCGCCTACTACGCTTCTCTTAAGCTCTTTGGCCAGGCCGGGGGAAAAATCGTCACGGTCGGCATTCTCCTGTCGGTTTACGGAGCCTGCAACGGCTTTATGCTGACGGGGATGCGGACGCCATATATCCTGGCCCAGGCCAACCGCCTGCCCGGCTCTGAGAAATTGGCCAAGACTTCTGTCAGAAGCGGAGTCCCGGTCTTCTCCGCCCTTTTGATCAATGCCATCGCTTTGATCATGATCTCCCTGGGTAACTTTGAAATCTTGACCGACATGCTGGTTTTCGTCATGTGGACCTTCACCACCCTCCTGTCAGTGGCCGTCATTTTGCTGAGAAAAAGAGAGCCGGACCTGGCCCGGCCTTTCATGACGCCGGCTTACCCGGTCATTCCCTTGATTTCCATCATCGGGGGTCTCTTCATCATCGTGATGACCGTCATCAACCAGTTCGCCCTCTCCATGATTGGCCTGGGCATCACCCTCCTGGGCCTGCCGGTCTACTACTGGAAAAAGCTTCATTAGGGCAAAAGAAAATAACAGACAAAAAAATCAAGCAAAAATGGACCATCCGTATGGATGATCCATTTTCTTTTAGGAAAAATTAGTCGTGTTCGTGCTTGCTGCTGAATTCTTCAACGACTTCTGGCTTGATGACGCCGATGTAAGGCAGGTTCCGGTAAAGACCCGCAAAGTCCATCCCGTAGCCGATGACGAATTCGTTGCCCACGTGGGTGCCGTAGTATTCAACATCTACTTCAGTCGTCCGGCGGGCCGTCTTGTTCAGCAAGACGCAGCACTTGACTGAGTTGGCGCCGCGGCTGAGCAGTTCGTCCTTCATAAACTTCAAAGTCAAACCAGTGTCCACGATGTCTTCGACGATCAAAACGTCCCGGCCAGTCACGTCAGCTTCCAGGTCATGGGTTACCGTGATCTTGCCGCTGGATTCAGTCCCGTTGCCGTAGCTGGAAACGTCGATGAAGTCAATGTCGCAAGCCAGGTCCATTTCCCGCAGGAGGTCAGTCAGAAAGAAGATAGCCCCCTTCAAGGCACCAACAACCAGAACCCGCTTGCCAGCGTAGTCCTTGGTCAATTGCTGGCCAAGCCGCTTGGTCATTTCCGCGATGTCTTCTTCGCTGTACAACTTGTTATCAACTGCGTCATGAATACTTTTCATTAGGTTTCCTCGATTGCTAATTGCTTTCAAAATAATATATCAAGATTATACCATTATTTTAACAAAAAAGAACGGATTTTGCCTAAAAACCGTTCTTTTTTCTGAATCTTATTCTTCTTTTTTGGCTTGATCGTTTGTCTTTGTCCCTTCAACGATGAACCAGCGCATGAAACCTTGCTGGATATCGTCCAGGGTGAAGCGGAAGCCTTCCAGTTCTATTGACTCTCCCTTCTTCAAGTCGGGATACCGTTCCATCATATAGCCGCCGATAGTGATGATGTCACTGTTCT
The DNA here is from genome assembly GCF_001808415.1 of Lactobacillus sp. HMSC08B12. Classification (NCBI taxonomy): domain Bacteria; kingdom Bacillati; phylum Bacillota; class Bacilli; order Lactobacillales; family Lactobacillaceae; genus Lactobacillus; species Lactobacillus sp. HMSC08B12. Next base: position 35,431 of record NZ_KV793161.1, read on the forward strand.
GGAAGCTCTTGAGGTTCTGGTGGAAGTAGCGCTCAAAGTCATAAAGGGTGGTCTTGCCGGAGACCCGGATATTGCCTTCGGCGTCCTTGATAATGTAGTCATCAGAAACGTCGTCGATTTCATCCTTAACTGACCCGAAGAGCTCTTCGTAAATATCCTTGTCAGTCACGATCCCGCTGGTGCCGCCGTATTCGTCGACAACCAGCACGATTGGAGTGTGCTTGCTGATCATCAAGCGGAGGATGTCCTGGATGGGCATAGATTCCGGCACGGTAATGATGGTCCGGTTGATCCTGGTTACTGGTACCCGGTCGTCAATCCGGCTCTGCTGAACAATGTCATAAGCGTAGACATAGCCGACCACATCATCTTTGTCATTTTCTCGCACTACCGGGAAGCGGCTGTAGCCGTCTTCCAGATACTTGTCTAGGGCAGTCTTGATGTTTTCGCTGGCATCTAAAACTGTCAGCCGGGTCCGGTCAGTCATGATGTCCTTAGCCGTCTTGTCGTTCAGCTGGAAGGCTCTTTCCATATAGGTCAAGTCTTCCTTGTCCAGAGCACCGCCATGCACCGCGTTCTTGCTCAAGCGGATGATTTCTGACTGGGAGTAGACCTGGTTTTCTTCATCGACCGGGTTAAAGCCCAGCATCTTTAAGATGCCAGAGGAGCTGACGTTCAAAAGCCAGACAAAGGGATAAACCAAGGTGTGGAAGAGCTGGAGGGGATTGACGATCCACATCAGCATCTTAACCGGAGCATCGATGGCGATATTTTTCGGCACGACTTCCGTCAAAACCACTTCCAAGTAGGTCAAGGCAATGACCCCGATCAAGGCTCCGACTGAGTTGACCAGATTTTTGGATATGGGGGTCAGGGCCAGCAGCCTTTCAAAAATGCTGGCGATGGTGTCCGCCCCGAACCAGCCCAGGATAACCCCGACCAAGGTAGTCCCAACCTGGGTGGTTGACAGGTACTCATTTAAATTTTGCGACATGTGCAGGGCCCGCTTAAGTTTCTTCACGTTCCCCTGCCCGTTGGCAATCATGTCCTCCAGCTGGCTGGGCCGGACTTGCACCAAGGCAAACTCCGCCGCGACAAAGAAGGAGGCAAAAACAAAGATCACACCGATTGCTAGTAAATTAATACAGATTTGTGTTGTCGTCACTGTAATTCACCTATTACTCCAATTGAACTATTTACCTTTATTCTATCATCATTTGCAGAGTTTTTTTCACGAACTACATTAATCCCGGAAAATATTAAACGGGCTGTCCGGGAAAATCCGGACGGCCCGTTTTACCTGCTTATTCTTGTTCTTTTTCCTTGTCTGCCTTAGCCTGCTTCTTCTTCTTCCGCTTCTTGTGCCAGATGAAGATGATGATCGCCAAGACCGGTAAAAGGATGGCGATGATGTTCCAGAAGAGGCGGTTCCGGATTCTCTCCTTAGCCTTGGCTTCGGCCTTTTGATTGTAAGGAATCCGGTGACCGGTAACCAGCAAACGGTGAGTGTTGATCATGTAAGGAGTGCAGGTCATCAAGGTGCAGAGGTCCTTGCCCTTGACAATCTTGAGCTGGTCGACCTGGGTCGGCTTGATGACCTTAATCTGGTCCACCTTGTAGGCCAGGGTCTGACCCAGATTGTGGACGTAGAAGACGTCCCCCTTTTTCATCCGGGGCAGGTCAGTGAAAAGGAGGCGGGAATCCCGACCTGTTTTACCATGTTTTCGCTTTTTTAGGTTCAGTATAAATTCTTGTGTA
>NZ_KV793162.1:0-15213 GCF_001808415.1 Lactobacillus sp. HMSC08B12
GATCGCGGGTTCAAATCCCGCATGGACCGTCACTGAGAAGCAGGTATCCACCTGCTTCTTTTTTGTCTTTGCATTTGTTTTTTCTTTCTGTCTTATTCTTTTCTTTCTAAATTTTCTTGACTGCTTATTTTACTTTAGAAACAATCTATTTTCTTTTTGCTAATTACTTGCCAATTTGTCTTTGGTGTACTAGAATAAATAGTACAGTAGAGACAGCTAGAAAGGAGCGAGCTAGTGGACTTTATTGACTATTTGGACAGCCGGCCGATTTACCAGCAGATCGCGGACAGGTACAAGCAGCTGATTCTGACCGGAGTCATGCTGCCAGATGAGCAGCTGCCGTCTGTGCGGAAGTTGGCCATGGAATTGTCGACTAACCCTAATACAGTGCAGAAGGCATACGCCGCGCTGGAACGGGAGGGATACGTTTACAGCGTCAAGGGCCGGGGGAATTTCGTCCGGGCCAATGAAACGCTGAAGAGCAAGCAAAAAGAAGAGCTGAAAGGGAAAATGATTGATTTAATTAAGGAGATTCAAGCAGTAGGCCTGGATCCACAGGAATTATTTGCTGAGGCCATGGAGGAGGCGGCAGAAGATGATCGAGATTGATGCACTAAGCAAGGATTATGGGCAGACAGAGGCCATTAAGAACCTTAACCTGACCATTGAAGAAGACCGGGTCTTTGGCTTGATCGGGACCAACGGGGCCGGCAAGAGCACCCTCTTGCGGATGATCGCCGGCATCCTGCGGCCGACTTCTGGGCATATCACTATTGATGGCTTGCCAGTTTATGACAATCCAGCCGCAAAGAAAAAGTTTTGCTTCATTCCAGATGACCCCTACTTCTTCCCAAATGCCACAGCGGAGTCTATGGCCAGGGATTACGCGGCGGTTTACCAGGACTTTGACCAAGAACGTTTTGCCAGGCTGCTGGCGGACTTTCGCTTAGAGCCAAAGCGCCGCATACACGACTATTCTAAGGGCATGAAGCGGCAATTGGCGATCCTGCTAGGATTATGTACTAACACCAAGTACCTGCTCTTAGACGAAGTTTTTGACGGCTTAGACCCGGTTATGCGGCAGAGCATGAAGAGCCTTTTTGCCGAAGACATGGACCGGCGGCAATTGACTCCAATCATTGCCTCTCACAACTTGCGGGAATTGGAAGATATTTGTGACCACATCGGTTTCCTGCACAGCGGCGGTCTGCTTTTATCAGAAGACTTGGTCGACATGAAACTGGAAATCCAGAAGCTGCAGTGCGTCTTTAAGGAAGACCGGGACATGGAGGAAGTCCTGGGCAAGCTGAAGCTGGTTGACCACAGCAGCCGGGGCCGCCTGCACACTTTGGTCGTGCGGGGGAGCCGGAGCGAAGTCGAGGCGGTCTTTGACCATGTGCCGATGACCTTCTTCGAAATCCTGCCGTTGACCTTGGAAGAAATCTTTATTGCAGAAGCGGAGGCAGTTGGCTATGACACGCGCAAACTTATCCTTAAATAAACACGGTCTGCCGCAAAAAGAAATCCTGCGGCACCGGAAAGTACCTGTAGTCTTGGCGATCTTGGTCATGGCCATGTTCTATATCGTTGGGCCGATTCTGGTTTTGATCAGCAACAAAGATGTTGAGACGGCTTCCTTGCTGCATGACGCCCGGACATATTATATTTTTCAAAATACGAGCATGTCGGCTGCGATGGCCGGGATCTTCGGCATCTACCTGGCCTTTGAAGGCTTTCGCTTCTTGCACGTGCCGCGGCAAGTGGACTATTACGAGAGCCAGCCGGTCAGCCGCAAGACCCGCTTCATCGGAATTACGGTCAACAGCTTGCTTATTTATAGCTTGCTTTACTTGCTCTTTTTCCTGGCCGGAATGCTGATCTTGGCTGCAGGTGGGGCTAATTTCCTGGCTGACGGTGAGGTCTGGCGGGGCTTTCTGGCTGACCTCTTTGCCTTTTCAGCCTGGTACGCTATCGCCTCTTTGAGCATGATGATCACAGGTAATACCTTTGTGGCTGGCTTAGCCACGATCTTTTTCTCCTGCTTTGAATTTGGCTTGATTTTTCTGAATTCAATCTTCTATTCCACCTTGGCAACTACGGCTGGCTATGACAATCATGATTGGCTGGCATACACCAATCCTTCAACTCAGGTTTATAACTCAAATCACTGGCTGGGGATCGGGATTAACCTGCTTTGGACCGTCCTTTACCTGGCCTTAGCCTACTGGGCTTACCAGAAACGGGCTAATGAAAAGGCAGGCAGAGCTGTGGCTTTTGCCCGGATTGAACAGGTGGTTAAGATCATCGTGGTTGTCTACTTCGCGGCAATTGGCGGGATCATTGGCTACACGATGATCGGCTTAAACTTTGCTTGCGGCATTATTGGTGCCCTGATCATTGGTTTAATAACTGCCAGCTTGATGGAAATCATCTACAAGTTTGACCTGGCTGCCTGGAAGCATAATTTTGTCCAGAGCTTGCTGTTAACCGTGGCGGGTTTAGCAATTTTGGCCGGCATGGTTTGGGGGGCCAAGCGCTATGATGATTGGCTGCCTGCAAGCAAGCAAGTAGCCAGTGTGGCAATTTCGCGGGATGACGGCATCTATACCAACTATTACATGGGTAAAAAATCAGCTAAAGGTGACGCCAGCGATTATGCCGCGAAATACATGTATTTGCCGGTAAACAGTGACCTCATAAATCTGGTTAAAGCCGGCAGCAAATTTACTCAGAACCGGTCCCATGAACGGGAAGATTCAGTCCAGATGCGCTTCGTCTTCAGAATGAAGAATGGCCGCGTCAAGACCAGGGTCTATGATGTGGATAGAAAGACGCTGAAGAAATACTTTGAACCAATCAGCAAGACCAAGGCTTACAAGCAGGCTTACTTCCAGATCTACCACGACCAGATGATTATGGACAATCTGGATAGCGTGTCCTTTACCTACACAAATGGCAAGGAAACGATCAAGCGCCAGGACAGCCAGCTTTACAAGGACTTCCGGGCAGCCTACAAGCAAGACTTAGCCAAGTGGGACTACCAGCAGGCCAGCCTGCAGAAGCCGATTGGCCAAGTCGCGGTTTCCTGGACGCGGGCAAATGGCAAGCGGGCTAAGATCTACTATCCGGTTTACAGCAACTACAGTCAGACAATTGCTTTCTTAAAGAAAAACAAATTGTATTCCGCAAAGAAAGTTAAATTGGAGTATCAACAGCCCTTAGATTTTTATCTTGAAGATCAATTCGGTTAAAGGGTGAAAATCAGCCTAATTTGCTTAATAGCTTTACTTTTCCGGCTATTCTCTCTATTATTAAAATAATTATAGATCAATGTTGCTTTAATTATTTAGGAGGACAGATGGCGAAAAGACACGAAAACGCGGACGGAACGCTCCGGTCCTTATCGAACCGGCATGTCCAGATGATTGCCATCGGGGGCACGATCGGGACTGGTCTCTTCTTAGGGGCCGGCAGCACGATCTCGGCCACCGGACCGTCAGTCATTTTGATTTATGCATTCATGGGGGTCTTTTTCTTCTTCATGCTGCGGGCATTGGGAGAAATGTTTTACTCAGACCCCAACCACCATACCTTCGTCTCATTTATTACTAAATACCTGGGGCCAGCAGCCGGCAACTTCGCCGGCTGGTCCTACTGGATCGGCCTGCTCTTTGCCTGTATGGCTGAACTTACAGCGGTCGGGACCTACTTCCAGTACTGGTTCCCGCACGCGCCTCTTTGGCTGGTTGAGCTGATCTTCCTAGGAGCCTTGACCCTGATGAACTTGACGGCAGCCCGCCTCTTTGGGGAAACGGAATTCTGGTTTGCCATGATCAAGATCATCGCTATTATCTCCATGATCTTGACCGGGGTCTTCCTGGTGGCAACCCATGTTAAAACCCCGGTTGGCTATGCTTCTTTAACCAGCCTGACCAAGAACTTCAAGCTGGCGCCAAATGGCACTTACGCCTTCTTTACCGCCTTCCCGATGGTCTTCTTCTCCTTTGCCGGGATTGAATTCGTGACTATCACGATCGGGGAAGCTGAAGATCCCCACCAGGTGATCAAAAAGGCGGTCAACGAGACCTTGTTGAGAATCTTGATCTTCTACATCGGGACTTTGACCGTGATCATGTGCGTGGTTCCCTGGCGGTCAGTGTCTGCCTCAAGCAGTCCTTTCGTCCAGGTCTTCCAGTTAGCCGGCTTCACTACCGCGGCTTCAGTTCTGAACTTCGTGGTTTTGACCAGCGCGGCTTCAGCCTTGAACTCAACCATCTTCTCAGCTGGCCGGCACTTCTTCCAATTAGCGCAAGAAGCTAAAAAGGGAAGCTGGCTGAAAGAAAAATTTGCCAAGATTGCGCCAAACGGGGTACCGGCAAGAGGGATCGCGATCTCAGTTTTATTCGCCCTGATCGCGCCAATTCTCAGCTTCTCTAACACGGCAATTGAGGCTTTCAGCATGGTCGCCGGGGCCACCAGTGACATCTTAATCCTGGTTTACGTCCTGGCCCTGCTGGCTCACCGGAAGTACCGCAAGTCCAGTGACTTTATGGAAGATGGCTTCAAGATGCCTTTTTACCAGGTAACCAGTCCATTGACGATTGCCTTCTTCCTGGTCATCTTCTTCAGCCTCTTCTTCGTTAAGGCGGACATCTTTGGGGCCAGCCTGGCCACGGCCTGGGCCGTCTTCTTTGGGAGTTTCTGTTACTTCCACCAGCGGGTTAAGGACAAGCGGGCCGGAAAATAAAAGTAAATAAATCATACAGTCATGACCGAGTCATGGCTGTTTTTTATGCGTAATGTTAGGTTTTCTCCAAAAATACCGGGAAAAACAAGGGAGAAAAGCTAGACATTTTTGTAAAAGTCGAACACTTTCCTTGACTTTGCCTAGTAAAGAGAGTATCTTAAATAGATATTAAAAATTAAAAACGATTGAAAGGCGGAAATCGGATGGCATATAATAAGATGTTGGTTCTGCAGACAGACTTTGGTTTAGTAGATGGGGCGGTCAGCGCCATGCACGGGGTGGCCCACACGGTTGCCAGTGACATCCAGGTCTCTGACTTAACTCATGAAATCCCACCTTACGACATTTGGAACGCCTCTTACCGGCTTTACCAAACCATCAAGTACTGGCCAGCAGACACGGTCTTCGTCTCTGTCGTTGACCCAGGCGTTGGCTCAGCCCGCCGGTCAATCGCCGTCAAGACCAATTCCGGTCACTACGTCATCACCCCAGACAACGGGACTTTGACCCATATCTACAAGTATGAAGGGGTTGAAGCCGTCCGGGTGATCGATGAAAACAAGAACCGCCTGCCGCACTCCCAGGAAAGCAACACCTTCCATGGTCGGGACGTTTACGCTTATAACGGGGCCATGCTGGCCAGCGGGCAGGTTGCTTTTGAAGAATTAGGCGAAGATGTCCCAGTTGACAGCCTGGTGACTCTGCCGGTGATCGAGCCCCGCCTGCAAGGCAACACGGCCGTCGGCACCATCGACGTTTTGGACGTCCGCTTTGGTTCTTTATGGACCAACATTCCGCTGGAAATGGTCAAAGAGCTGTCCATCGACCGGGGCGACAGCCTGCTGGTCACCATCTTGCATCAGAACGTGGCCGTCTACCAGGAACACATCCCTTTCGTGCGGTCATTCGCGGAAGTCAACCTGGGCCAGCCACTCGTCTACATCAACTCCCTGGTCAACATCGGGATTGCCCTCAACCAGGAATCCTTCGCCGCTGTCCACCACATCGGCACCGGGACCGATTGGCAGGTCAAGATCAGCAAGGTTAACAAGTAAAAAAGGAATTGGAGAGATTTTTTATGAATAAGTATATGTGGAAGTTAAGCCCTAAGAACATCGCTGCCTTGGGGATCGGGTCAGCCGTTTTCGTGATTGTCGGCCGTTTTGCCTCAATCCCAAGCGGTCTGCCAAACACCAACTTTGAACTGGTTTACGCCTTCCTGGCCATGATTGCCATGATCTACGGGCCAACTGTCGGCTTCGGGGTCGGCTTCATCGGCCACGTCCTCTTGGACTTGATGATGTACGGGCAGACCTGGTGGAACTGGAACTTCGCGGCCGGCTTCCTGGGCTTCTTCATCGGCCTCTACGCTTTGCGCGTCAACATAGACCAAGGTGAATTCAGCGCTAAGGAAATGGTGATCTTTAATGTGGTGCAGGTCGTGGCCAACGCTATTGTCTGGTTCCTCTTGGGGGCCGTGGGCGACATGGTCTTGAACAGCGAACCAGCGGCTAAGGTCTTTGCCCAAGCCGGCCTGACTACCTTGATGGATGGTTTGACCATCGCGGTTTTGGGTACCATCCTGCTCAAGCTTTACGCCGGCAGCCGGGTCAAGAAGGGCAGTTTGCATAAGGATTAAGGAATTAATATATGACAAGTCTGATTCAGTTTAGAGATTTTTCTTTTCAGTACGACAGCCAGCAGGAGCCAACCCTCCACAATATCAATTTGACGATTGAGCAGGGGGAAAAAGTATTGCTGGCCGGGCCCTCAGGGTCTGGCAAGTCAACCCTGGGCAAGTGCTTGAACGGATTGATTCCCAACCTGGATAAAGGGACGATCACAGGCCAGTGCTTGATTGATGGCAAGGACATCAGTCAGACTGGCCTGTTTGACTTATCTTTTACCACTTCAACCATTCTCCAGGATACGGATGCCCAGTTTATCGGCCTGACGGTCGGGGAAGACATCGCTTTTTCCCTGGAAAATGACTGCGTGCCCCAGGACAAAATGAAGCAGGTGGTAGACCGCTGGGCCAAGGAGCTGGATTTGGGCGATTTGCTCAAGCAGGCTCCCCAGAGCTTGTCGGGTGGACAGAAGCAGCGGGTGGCCCTGGCTGGGGTCTTGGTTGACGAGTCCCCGATCCTGCTCTTTGACGAACCCCTGGCCAACCTGGACCCGGCCTCTGGCTACAAGACCATGCGCCTCATCGACCAGATGCAGAAGAAGTTCAGGGCCACGGTCATCATCATCGAGCACCGCCTGGAAGAAGTCCTGGCTGAGGAAGTAGACCGGATCGTCCTGGTTGATGATGGCCGGATTTTAGCTGACCAAAAGCCGGATGACCTGCTCAAGGCTGACCGCCTGGAGGCTGTCGGGGTCAGAAATCCTCTTTACCTGGACACCATGAAGACGGCTGGGATTGATTTGAATAAGCTTGAAAAGCTGACCCCGCTGGAAGCTTTGCCGGTTGAGAGGGATGCCAAAGACAAGCTTTTGGCCTGGCAAAACAGCTACCAGTTGCCGGCAGAAAAGGCAGCTGGTAAGGAGCTCTTGACCTTGAAAAATGTTGGCTTTGCCTACAGCGCCGACCAAAAATACCCTTTAAAGGACGTTAATACCGTCATCAAGGAAGGGGACTTCATCTCCATCGTCGGGCAAAACGGGGCGGGGAAGACCACCCTCTGCCGCTTGATCTGCGGCTTTTTGCAAAACACGGGCGAGATTGCCTGGCAAGGCGAGGACATGGCCGGCTTGTCCATCAAGGAGCGGGCGGACAAGATCGGCTACGTGATGCAGGATCCCAACCAGATGATCAGCCAGACCATGATATTTGACGAAGTAGCCCTGGGCTTGCGCTTGCGGAAAGTACCAGAAGACGAGGTCAAGGAAAGGGTGGGCAAGGTTCTTAAGATCTGCGGCCTCTACCCATTCAGAAACTGGCCGGTTTCCGCCCTCAGCTTTGGGCAAAAGAAGCGGGTCACGATCGCGGCGATTTTGGTCCTGGAACCGGACTTGTTGATTCTGGATGAACCAACAGCTGGCCAGGACTGGAAGACCTACACGGAAATCATGTCCTTCTTGCAGAAATTAAATGCAGCTGGCAAGACGATCATAATCATCACCCATGACATGCACTTGATGATGGAATACACTGACCGGTCACTTGTTTTTGCCAAGGGACGTTTGATTGCCGACACCACGCCGGTTGCGCTCTTGACTGATGAAAAGCTGGTCGAGCAGGCTTCTTTGCGGCAGGTCAGCCTCTTTGACCTGGCCCAGCATTACGGCTTGCCAGATCCGGAGGGCTTTGCCTGCAAGTTCGCGGCTTATGAACGGGAAAGATTGGGGGAAAACGCTAATGAATGATGCAGTTTTAGGCTATACGCCGGGGAAGACCTTTGTCCACCGCTTGAGCGCGACCACCAAGCTTTTGTTCTTAATTATTACTTCGGTGGCCTGCATGGTGACTTATGACACCCGCTTTTTACTGATCATGTGCCTTTTGTCCCTGGTCTTGTTCAAGGTTTCCCAGGTCAAGTGGGGGCAGGTGTCAGTTGTGGTCAACTTGATCATAATTTTCGCGGTCTTGAACTTGATCTTGGTTTATGTCTTTCAGCCCAGCTACGGGGCGGACCTCTATGGCAGCAAGCACGTCCTGCTGGGCAGTGGCTTTTTTGCTTTAACGGCTGAGGAGACTTTTTACCTCTTCAACTTGCTGCTCAAGTATATCTGTGCCGTGCCGATTACAATCTTGTTCTTATTGACGACCAATCCCAGCCAGTTTGCTTCCAGTCTGAACCAGATTGGGATCAGCTACCGCTTCTCTTATGCCTTTTCCCTGGCCCTGCGCTATATTCCAGACATCCAGGAAAGCTACTGGGAGATTTCCCATGCCCAGCAGGCCCGGGGGAATGAGATTTCCAAGAAGGCCAAGCTGGCTGACCGGGCCAAGGGGACGGTCAATATCGTCATGCCTTTGATTCTGTCCAGTTTAGACCGGATCACGGTGATCTCCACGGCCATGGAACTGCGCCGGTTTGGCTCCAAGAAGAAGCGGACCTGGTACACTTCCCAAAAGCTTAAAGCCAGCGACTGGCTGAGCTTGGGGGTGGCAGTTTTGCTGGTTCTCTTGATGCTCTACTTCTGGCATCTGAACCAGGGCCGCTTTTACAACCCTTTTAAGTAGAAGATAAATTTCAGGACTCGTTTGAGTCCTTTTTATCTGTCAAAAATTAACTTAAAAACAGAGAGTAAGTGAAAAGGTTACTGAACTGCTAAAAGGCCTTTTACCGTGTCTTTTTTAGTGAAAAAAGGAGAATACAGGCAAGCAAATCTGTTTTTTATCGGCGAAAAAGCTGGAAAAATCGCCTTTTAACTTTTGTGACAGAAATCGCTATCTTTTGTAAAAGTGGAAAAGATATATAAAATAATTTATTCACAATAACAAAAGGCGGTTATCGCTTACATCGCTAATAAGGCAAAACATAAGGGAAAAGCAGCTTCTTGTGTCATTAAGAAAGGGGGATTTTACCCTCTTTTCTTTTTTCTAAATGTTGTTATAGTAGTAATTGAGAAATTGATCACAAGAAACAAGCAAGAAGCAGGAGACGAGAGAATGCCTAAGCAAAGCACCACAGAAGTGGAAAAGTCAGTTCGAACTGAAGACGAAATCTACCACAATATCGATATTTTGGTTAATAAATCACATGAAGCCTTAGCCCAGATGGACGACTTCAGCCAGGAAGACGTGGACAAGCTTTGTCAAGTCATTGAAAAAGTCGGTGAAGACAATGCCCGCTACTTGGCCCAAATGGCAGTTGACGAAACTGGCCGGGGCAAGGTCGAAGACAAGGTGACCAAGAACACCTATGCTGCCCAGACTATCTGGGAAAGCATGAAGGATATGAAGACGGTCGGGGTGATCGAAGAAGACAAGCAGGAAGGCTTGATGAAGATTGCTGAACCGATCGGGGTCATCGCCGGGGTAACGCCAGTCACCAACCCGACTTCCACGGTTATCTTCAAGGCTATGATCGCCATGAAGAGCAAGAACACCATCATCTTCGGCTTCCACCCGCAAGCCCAAAAATGCTGCGTGGAAACAGCCAAGCTGATTAAGGAAGCCACGGTTGCCGCCGGGGCACCGGAAAACTGGATCCAATGGATCGAACACCCAAGCCTCACGGCCACGACGGCTTTGATGAACAACCCAAAGGTGCAGATAGTCTTGGCCACTGGCGGCCCAGGCATGGTCAAGGCCGCCTACTCAACTGGCAAGCCGGCTCTGGGCGTGGGCCCAGGCAACGGCCCGTCCTACATCGAAAAGACAGCGGACATTGAACAGTCAGTTAACGACATCGTCTTGTCCAAGACTTTTGACAACGGGATGATCTGTGCCTCAGAAAACTCCGTTGTCGTTGACAAGGAGGTCTATGACCAAGTCAAGGAAGCCTTCTTAAAGCGCCACTGCTACTTCTTAAAGGCTGACGAAATCAAGCTCTTTGAAGAACACTTCATCGACCCCCGCCGGGGGACAGTCGCTGGCCCGATGGCCGGCAAGAGCGCGGTCAAGATCGCTGAAATGTGCGGGGTGACCGTGCCTGCCGACACCCAAGTCATCGTGGCTGAATACAGCGGGGTTGGCCCGAAGTACCCATTGTCAGCTGAAAAGCTGTCCCCGGTCTTCACCCTCTACAAGGCGGAAAACAGTGCCCAGGCCTTCAAGATCTGCACCGACCTCTTGAACTACGGCGGCCGGGGCCACACTGCCGGCATCCACACCCAAAACAGCAAGGTTATCCGCAAGTTTGCCTTCGCCATGTCTGCCTGCCGTATCCTGGTCAACAGCCCGGCTGCCCTTGGCGGGATCGGCGGGGTCTACAACAACATGATGCCATCCTTGACCCTGGGAACCGGCTCATACGGGGCTAACTCAGTTTCTCACAACATCACCGCCAAGGACCTCTTGAACATCAAGACCGTGGCCATGAGAAGAAAGCCAATCTTATAAAAAATACCGTCATTAAAAAGCAAGAATCCATGTCTTAAATTAGCTAAGCTGAGGCCATCGCCTTGGCTTTTTATTTCTTCTTTTTTGTAAGAAAAAAACTCAAAAAATACTGAAAAAGTGCTAAAATAGAAAGCAAAGTTACAAGCCGGAGGGAAATCACATGCAAAAATCATGGTCAGTCAAAAGAACCACCGTCGTCGCCGTTTTGATGGCGATGAACGTTGCCTTGTCTTCATTCAGTATCCCTGTCCCAGGCGGCCACCTCTACTTCAACGACGTGGTCATCATCGCCGCGGCCTTGCTGCTGTACCCATCAGAGGCCTTCGTGGTCGGCGGAGTAGGGGCCTTCTTGGGCGACTTCCTTTTCTACCCGGCACCCATGTTCGTCAGCCTCTTCTCCCACGGCTTTGAAGCCTTGATCATCTCTTACTTTGCCCACAAGTTTGCTGGCGAGCAAAAGAAGGTCATCTTGGGCATCTTTATCGGCGCCGCCGTGATGGTAACTGGCTACACTTTAGGCCGGGCCTTTATTTACGCGACCCCGGCCATCTCCCTGGTCAAGTTTCCTTTTGAATGCCTGCAGGCAGCCGTTGGGGCGGGCTTAGGCTACAACCTGGTCTACCATGCCGGCATCGAAAAGCAGTTCCAACACCGCTTGCGGTAAACAGGGAGAAAAAAGAAATACAGAAAGCACTGCAAGCAAAAATCCACCCAGATGGGTGGATTTTTTAATGCTCATTCAGTTAAATAGAAGGCTAATTATAGCGCGAAGGCCCGCCGCTGATCTGGTTGCGGACATTGTCCTTGCTCTGGTAGAGCATGCGGTCGGCTTCCCGGATCATTTCGTAGACCTCGTCTGGGGTCTGAGCCTGGCCATAGACATAGCCGGCAGAAATATGGATGTCAAACTTCAAGTCCAGAATCTTGACCTGTTTCAAGTATTCCCGGACCTTTTGGTCATTCCTGCGCAGCCGGTCCAGGAGCGGAAGGCACTGTTGCAGTAGACCAGCTTGGCCTGCTGGCTTTGGACGATGAAGATGGAATTAGGCCGGGGATTCTCAAAGTTGTTGTCCAGCCGGTCCCGGGTTTCCAAGTAGGGATCCAGGACGTTGATGTGGTTGAAGCCAGAGAAAAGGGCTCTTTCTTCAACGCTTTCAAAGTTATCTCTTTCCTGGCTCAGTTCTTCTTCCGGCATTTCTTTAGCCAAAAGCCGCCCCTGAGTCAGCATGGCCTGGTCCTCAACCCCCTGACGACCGGGACGATCTTGAGCAGGCGGGACATGTTGATGACGGAACCCAGGATGATCTTGGCCCTTTGCCGGTTGGTATTGAAGCTGCGGACGTCGACTTTAAGATAGTCGAAATTGTATTCCAGCAGGGTTTCCGTTGACAAGTCGTTGTTTTCCCCGCCATAGCGGTCCAGGCAGATCCTGAATCCTTGTTTCCGCAAGTTGGCCGCCGCGTCCTTCAGCCGCTGCTGGTCAACCGCGACTGGTTGGGCCAGCAGGTCAAACTGGATCATGTTGTGGGGGATCTGGTATTTCTGGGTGATCCCGAGAACTTGGTCGATGAAACTGTCGATGTTGAAGTTGCTAGGCGAGAGGTTGATGGATACCGGAATGGTTGGCAGGTTGTCGGCCCGTCTTTGGTTCAGCAGCTGGCAGACATGGTCTAAGACATGGAGGTCCAGCTGGTAGACCAGGCCGCTTCTTTCCAGAACTGGGATAAAGCGGCTGGCCTTTAAAGCCGGCTCGCCTGGTTCCTGCCAGCGGGAGACGGCTTCAAAGTTGCAGATTTTCTTAGAATAGAGGTTGAAAATCGGCTGGTAGTAGACCTTGAGCCAGTTCTGGCTGAGGGCTTCTTCAAAGTGGCCCATCAAGTAGTCCTGCATCTCAAAGGGCTTCTTGACGGATGTGTTGTAGACCTGGTAAGCCTTGTCGACGGCGCTGGTGGCTGGTTCCATTTCCTTGACCTGGTAGACGCCGGCTCTGACGGTCGTGACCTTGTCAGCGGAAAAAACCGCGACTTTCTTCTGGATCTCCGGCAGCAGCTTCTTGAGCTGGCTGGGAGCAGTGATGGTCAAGATGGAGTTGTCGACATAGCGCAGGGTCAGCCCTTCCTGGAAACTGGCCCGGATGATTTCCCCGCACTTCTTGATAAGCTGGTTCCCCTGCAAGAAGCCAAAGTGGTCGTTGTAAGAGTGCAGGGAGGAGATGTCGAAGTAGATAACGTCAACTTGCCCGGCCCGCTTTAAGAGCTTTCTTAAAAAGTCATCCCCGAACTTGCTAAAGTAGCTGACATTGGGCATGCCCGTCAGCAGGTCCATGTTGGGGGATTCACTTTGCTTCTTGGTCTGCTGGCTCTGGTCTTGCCCAGGTCAAAGTAGGTAACCAGCAAAAGGATTGTGCCGTCCTCAGTCTTGATCCGCTTTGAGTGGGCAAAAAGGGTGTGGTATTCGCCCTTGATGGACAGGCGGTAGGTCAAGTGGCATTGGGGATATTTGACAGCTGAAGCTGAAAAAGTTGCCAGGCGGACAACGTCAGCCGGGTAGACCCGGCCAAAGCTGTGGTGGTTGAGGTATTCCAGCATGGACTCCCGGTCAGAGCCAACCATCTTGCAGTATTCGTCAGAAGCCAGCAAGGCATGGTACTCCCCGTCGATGACCTGCATAACTAAAAGCGGCAGGGGTGTTTTCTCATATAGGGCGCGTTCTTGATCGGTAAATTGGTAAAGGGCTTCTGCCATAGTTATTCCTTAATTGATTGAAGGATAATCAAGTGGGTTATTATCAGCTTAAGTTAATAGTTATTTTCTAATAAATAAGTGCTTATGATGCAAAAATTTTGTTTCCCCAAAATCCAAAAAATAGATCAATAGAATGATTTTTTGATTTGATAGAAATTATATTATGATCTAGTGGCTTTGCCTAGCTAATTCATTAAAAAAGCCTAGAAAAAGGAAAGGAATATGAAAATAGAGCAAGAACACTTTCTTGGGAGTGAAAAAGCATGAAAGAAGAAAGAAAATTAACCTGGGAAGAGCATTTGGCAGCCTTAACGTCCTACTTGGATGAAAAAGGCATTGACCTGGCCTATGTGGCAGAGCCAGTGGACATTGCCTACCTGACGGGCTACAGCAGCTGGACGGAGGAACGGGTCTTCGCCCTGCTGGTATCCAGAACAGGCCAGGCCCTCTTGCTGGCTCCGGCGATCAATGAAGGAGAAGTCAAGCAGACTTCTTGGGCGGACCGGGCCTGCTTTTACCAAGACGGGGAGAATCCTTGGGAGAAGGCAAAAAAGAGAATGACCGCCTGGCCAAAAGGATTTTGGGCCCTGGAAGCGCGGGCAGTGACCCTCAGCCACTACCGGGCGATTAAGGAAGTTTTCCCGGAAGCAAATTTGGCAGCAGACATTTCTACCTGGCTGGCCAGACAACGGATGATCAAGTCGCCGGCGGAAATTGAAAAGCTGCAGGCGGCTGGCAGGCTGGCTGACCAGGCCCTGGACTTGGCTTTTGCCCTTTTAAAAGCGGGGCAGGGGATGAGTGAAAGCGAGCTGGCCCTTGAACTGGACTACCAGCTGAAGAAAAAGGGGATGGGGGACTTGAGCTTTCCATTGATTGTCCAGGCCGGGGAAAGCGCGGCCAGTATCAGCGGCCTGCCCAGCCAAAAGGGGGTTCAAGCCGGGGACATAGTGATTTTTGACTTGGGGATCATGAAGGACGGCTATGCTTCAGATGTCAGCAGGACGGTGGCCCTGGGCGAAATCAGCCCGGCAAAGTGGGAAATCTATGAGACGGTCCGGCTAGCCCAGGAAACGGCCGCTAGGGCGGCCAGACCAGGGATGACGGCAGGTGAGCTGGACCAGGTGGCCCGTGGGGTTATCGAAGAAGCGGGCTACGGGCAGTACTTTACCCACCGCTTGGGTCACGGGATTGGGATGCAGGTCCATGAGCCGGTGAATCTGGAGCCGGGAAGCAAGCAGAAGCTGGAAGCAGGGATGTGCTTTTCCATTGAACCGGGGATCTATTTGCCGGGTGTTGGCGGCGTCAGAATCGAGGACTGCGGCTGGCTGGGTGAAGACGGCTTCCACCCCTTTACCAAGACCAGGAAAGATTTGTTGCTTTTGTGAGGAAACAGTTAAAAAGTGAGCTATTTGGTCATACCCAAACACTTTTTGTGTTTGAGCATGGCCTTTTTTCTTTCAAAAAGAAAGAGCAAGCAAACAAATCTCTAATTTATACGGACTGTATATTGCAATGAAAGGCTCTGAAAAAATTTGGCGATAAGTAGGCGATCACCTTGAATGACAGAAGCTTAAAAAACCGAAATTTACGAAATTTAATTGACAATACAATGAGAAATGCTGCTATTTTAAATATGTTTTTAACCTAAAAGGTAAGGGGTGTGCTAGTGAGGTGAAAAATGGGTTCAGTATAAATTCTTGTGTAAATAC
>NZ_KV793163.1:0-14383 GCF_001808415.1 Lactobacillus sp. HMSC08B12
ACGTATCGGTTCGACCCCGATCACCGCTATCGCTTGAGACGACTTCCTCTTGGGAGTCGTTTTTCTTTTATCTTTATCTTTTTCCCTGCAGCAAATATCTTTTATTCTTTGGATTTTGGTAAAGAAATTTGCACCTCTTTTGCCGATTCTCTATAATGTCTTTTAGTATGGAGGTAATGAAAGCACATGAATATCGGTTTGTTTACAGACACCTACTTCCCGCAAAACAGCGGGGTAGCGACGTCGATCAAAACCCTTAAAGAAGCTTTGGAGGCCCAGGGTCACAATGTCTTCATCTTCACGACAACTGATCCCAACGTCGACAAGGACACGGTTGAAGCCAACATCTTCCGCTTCAGCTCCGTGCCCTTCATTGGCTTCTCTGAGCGGCGGATTGCTTTCCGGGGCCTGTTTGAGGCGGCCAAGGTGGCCAAGGAGGTCAACCTGGACATCGTCCACACCCAGACCGAATTTTCCATGGGCTTAATTGGCAAGTACGTGGCCCGGCAATTGGGCATCCCGGCTATCCACACCTACCACACCATGTACGAAGACTACCTGCACTATGTCTTAAACGGCCACTTGCTCCGGCCAGTTCATGTCCAGCAGTTCACCAAGAGCTACTTGAAGAATATGGACGGGGTCATCGCACCCAGCCAGCGGGTAGCGGCTTTATTGGCCCGCTACGGGGTGGAGATCCCCATGCGGGTGATTCCTACCGGGGTTGACCTGGACGCCATCAGTGGCCCGGACAAGGCAGATCTGCGGGAAAAACTGGGGATTGCCCCGGATGCCCAGGTGATCATCACCTTGGGCCGGGTAGCCGCGGAAAAGAAGATTGACCGCATCCTCCGGGTCATGCCAGACCTGTTGACCGAATTCCCTAAGCTGGTCTTTGTTATCGCCGGCGACGGCCCGGACGTGGATGTCTTAAAAGAGCAGGTTGAGCGCCTGACTTTGGAAGACCATGTGATTTTTACCGGCAATATTCCCCATGACCAGGTCGCCAGCTACTATAAGATGGCCGACTTCTTCGTCTCAGCCAGCGACACGGAAACCCAGGGGCTGACTTATATCGAAGCCCTGGGCAGCGGACGCAAGTGCGTGGTTTACAAGACCGACTACACCGACCAGGTCTTCAATGACCCGGCTTACGGCTTGACTTTTGAAAGCCTGCGGCAGATGAAGGAAGAAATCGCGGCTTACTTGCGGCAGGGCCGGCAGGAGATTCCGCCCCAGCTCCTGGCAAAAAAGCTGGAAGAAATTTCCGCCAGCCACTTTGCCAGCGAGGTCTGCAAGTTTTACCAGTACGCGATTGACAACTATCAAGTGAAAAAAGAGGACAGCAATGATTAGAATCAACATGTTTTCCCAGGCGGACTCAGTTGCCGGCCAAGGGGTCGGGGCAGCCTACCTGGAACTGATCCGGCTTCTCAGGACCCACCTGGTCGATGATTTCTACGTGACCATCAACAAGTACGGCAAAAGCGACTTGACCCACTACCACACCATCAACCCGACCTACTTCGCCAACAGCTTTTCACCAGCCAGAGGCCGCAAGATCGGCTATGTCCACTTTTTGCCAGATACCCTGGAAGGGTCAATCAAATTGCCAGGGGTGGCTAAAAAGGTCTTCTACCAGTACGTGATCGACTTTTACAAGCGGATGGACCAGATCGTGGTCGTCAACCCGATCTTCATCGACAAGCTGACTGAATACGGCCTGGACAGAAACAAGATCCGCTACATTCCGAACTTCGTGGCCAAGAGTGAGTTCTATGAACAGACTCAGGCCAAAAAGAACGCCACCCGGCAGGAATTAGGCATCCCGCAGGACAAGTTCGTTGTCTTTGGCGACGGGCAGGTCCAGGCCAGAAAAGGGGTCGACGACTTCGCCAAGTTGGCGGAAGCCAACCCCGACTACCAGTTTATCTGGGCCGGCGGCTTTTCTTTCGGCAAGATCACGGACGGCTATGACCACTTCAAGCAGCTGGTGGAGAACCCGCCCAAGAACCTGACCTTTACCGGCATCATCGACCGGGAAAAGCTGGTTGACTACTTGAACATGGCCGACCTCTTCCTCTTGCCGTCCTTTGACGAACTCTTCCCGATGTCAGTTCTGGAAGCCTTCAGCTGCGGGACCCCGGTCTTGCTCAGAGACCTGGACCTCTACCGGGCGATCATTGACGGTTACTACCTGGCCGGCAAGGACTTTGCTGAGATGAACGAACAGCTCCGCTTCGCGGCTACCCATCCGGAAGTCCTGGCCCGTCAGCAGGAGCTTTCCCGCAAGGCCAGCCAGCAGTATTCTGAAGACCACCTGGCTGAAATCTGGCGGGACTTCTACCAGGAGCAGTACCAGCTGGGCCGGGAATTGGGGCAGATCAGCTATGAATAAGAAAAATCTGTGGGGAGTCCTGATCGTCTTATTGATCAGCTCCCTTGTTTTGTACTTTGACCTCCGGGCCACGCCAATGGCGACTTTAAAGGCGGCAGCCGGGCAGATTATTCCCTGGCGCCTGGTCCTGGTCTTTTTGGCCATGGCCTTGTCCTATGTCTGTGAGGCCTTTATCCTCCGTCTTTTGGCCAAAAGGCCGGGGACAGCCAAGCGGAGCTTCTGGTCTTATCTGCGGATTCCGCTCATCCAGGCCCTTTTCAACGGGATCACCCCGATGGCCACCGGCGGGCAGCCGTCGCAATTGGCGGCTATGGTGGAAATGGGCATGGCCGGCGGCCGGGCAACTTCGATTTTGATGATGAAGTTCATCTGCTACCAGCTGGTTGTCTTATTTGCCTATTTGACGGCCTTTATCTTCGGCTTTCACTTTGTGGCCGGCAAGTTCTCGGCTTTAGCCATCTTTATTTTCCTGGGCTTTGCCCTCCACGTCTTCTCCATCATCCTGCTCCTGTTAGCCATGTTTGCCCATAACTGGACGGTTAAGGCTGTTAAAAAGGTCATGAAGCTGTTGGGGCGGATTTTTGGCCAGGAAAGGGCCCAGGCTTGGGAGAAGTCGACCCTGGAGCAAGTGGAAAGCTTCTACAAGGAAAGCCAGGCCCTTAAGGCTGAGAAGAAAAAGCTCTGGGGCGTGGTTCTCTTGACGGTTGGGCAGCTCCTGTGCTACTACTCGGCTCCTTACCTGACCTTGCGGGCCTTGGGTCAGCCAGTTGACTATGTTCAAGTGACCTTGATGACGATCTTGATCATCATGTTCATGGCCGTGATTCCTTTGCCTGGGGCCAGTGGCGGGGCGGAATTCAGCTTCCAGACCCTCTTTGCCAGCTTCATCAGCCAGCCGGGGGTAGTCGTTTTGGCCATGTTCTTGTGGCGGTTCGCGACCTACTTCTTCGGCATGATTCTCGGCATCTTTGGCTGGTCCTTCAAGCCGGCCAAGTTGCGGGACTGATTTTTTGAGGTGAAAGAAATGCAGAAAATCAAGGCCTTTGGGACCTGGCTGCGGACGTCGAAGAACGGCTTCTTTACTCTGGCGGTCTTCGGCTACTGGCTCAAGTGTTACCTAATCTATCTGACCAAGTTTACCCTGGGGGCGGCGGGCCCGATGCAGGGCTTCCTCTTGCTCATCAACCCTATTCCGTCGGGGATGCTGATCCTGGGTCTGGGGATGCTGATGAAGGGGCGCAAGTCCTACTGGACTATGCTTGTCCTGGACTTCCTCCTGGCTACCTGGCTTTTCGCCAACATCCTTTACTACCGGGAATTCTCTAACTTCCTCTCTTTCTCCCTGCTGCAGAATTCGGGCAGCGCTTCGGAAAATTTGGGCAAAAGCATTGCCGGAATCCTCAAGGGCAGCGACTTTTTAGCCTTTGCTGACCCCTTGATCCTGCTGGGGCTTTTGCTGGGGAAGTTTTTCAAAATGGACCTCTACGCCCAGTCCTGGAAAAGGAAGGTCGCCATTGAACTGACGGCCCTGCTCTTGATGGGGGGCAACCTCCTCTTGGCCCAAAAGGACCGGTCAGGCCTGCTCACGCGGACTTTTGACAACAACTACATCGTCAAGTATTTAGGGATCAACGAATATGCCCTTTATGACGGGATCAAGACGGCTCAGACCAACGCCCAGATGGCTAATGCCAAGGTGTCGGATTTGAGTTCTGTTAAAAAGTACCTCAAGGCCAACTACGTCCAGCCAAATTCAGCTTATACGGGTGTAGCCAAGGGGAAAAACGTCATCGTTATCCACCTGGAAAGCTTCCAGCAGTTTTTGATCGGCTACAAGTGGAAGGGCAAGGAAGTCACGCCTAACTTGAACAAGATCTACCATTCCAAGCACACTCTGGCTTTTGACAACTTCTTCAACCAGGTGGGGCAGGGGAAGACCTCTGACGCGGAACTGATGCTGGAAAACTCCCTCTTCGGGGTCCAGTCGGGGTCAGCCATGTCGACTTACGGGACCAGCAATACTTTTGAATCCATGCCGGCTATTTTGAAGCAAAAAGGCGGCTATACTTCCGTCGTTATGCACGGGGGGACGGGGTCCTTCTGGAACCGGAACAATGCCTACAAGTCTTTTGGCTATGATTATTTCGCTTCTTTGAACTACTACCAGTACCAAAACAGCTGGTACCTGGGCTACGGTTTAAAGGACAAGATCTTCTTCCAGCAGTCGGCCAAGTACATCTCTGAACTGCCCCAGCCTTTTTACTTGAAGATGATCACGGTCACCAACCACTATCCATATACCCTGGACAAGCAGAACCAGTCGATCAAGAAGACCACGACCGGGGACAACACGGTTGACGGCTACGTGCAGACGGCCCACTACCTGGACCAGGCGATCGGCGAATTCATGACCTGGCTGAAGAAGACCGGCCTGGACAAAAAGACCCTCCTGGTCTTCTACGGCGACCACTACGGGATTTCCAACAACCACAACGAGGCCATGGCCCAGCTGACCGGGAAGAAAAATTACGGGGAGTTTGACGACCAGCAGCAGCAAAGAGTGCCGCTCATGTTTTATTCAAGCAACTTAAAAGGCGGCATTAAGCATACCTACGGCGGGGAAATCGACGTGATGCCGACCCTGCTCAACCTGCTGGGGATCAAGAGCAAGGGCTTGATTTTGTTTGGCCATGACCTGTTAAGCAAAAAGAACCCGCAAGTGGTGGCCCAGCGGAATGGGAACTTTATTACCCCGACCTACACCAAGGTGGGGAGCAGCTACTATTACACCAAGACGGGCAAGAAGGTCACCGGCGCCAAGGAAAAGAAGGCCTGCCGCTTGATCGCCAACCAGGTTTTGACCCAGCTGACCCTGTCTGACCGGGTCGTGACCGGGAACCTGCTCCGCTTCTACCACCCCTCCTGGTTTACTCCGGTCAAGACCAGTGACTATGACTACAATAAGATTGACTCTTTAAAGAAGCTGGCAGAAGCCGGTAAGAGCAAGACCAGCTTAAAGAGCCAGCTAGGCAAGAAGGACGCAAGCAGTCTTTATAAAACTGACGCGCCCGAACTGAAAAAAACTAAGACAAAGTAAGTCTATCTATGATAGAATAGTAAGGTAATTGTAGAATAAATTGGAGGCAGTGCATTGTACAACTTTATTATGACGCTGTTGATCATTGTTTCAGTGCTGATCATTATTGCGACAATGATGCAACCACAGAAGCAGCAAGATGCCTTGAACGCTTTGTCAGGCGGCGCCGTCTTTAGCGGCCAGACCAAGAAGCGGGGCTTTGAAGCCTTTATGGAAAAAGTGACGTCAGTTCTACTGGTATTGTTCTTTGCTTTTTCGATTATTTTGGCAATACTGTCTTCTAAATAATCATTAACCTCCCGATCACTTGCTTGATGGGAGGTTTTTTTAACGAAAATACAGATGGAGAAAATAATGGCGCAAAACGAGACTGTATTGGCGGGCGTGTTGGAGATCTTCCGGCACAACCCGCAAAAGCAATTCAGCGTTGACCAGATCGAGCGGCAGGCCCGCCGGGACCGCTTGGGCAACTTTACCGACCTGGTCAAGGCCCTGGCCTACCTGGAGCAGAAAAAGCAGATCATCACTGACGGCAACGGCCGCTACCAGCTGGCCCAGGAAAATACTGAAGTCGAAGGGGTCTTCCGGGCCAACGACAAGGGCTTTGGCTTTGTCCGCTTAGATGATGAAGAAGCCGATGACGTGTTCATCAACTCTGACGCTACCAAGCTAGCTTTGGACGGGGACCGGGTCAAGGTCAAGATCACGGCCGGCGGCAACCCTTGGAATGGGAAGGGGCCGGAAGGGCAGGTTGAAGAAATCCTGGAGCGCGGGGCCAGCAGCATTGTCGGCGAATACACCCCTTTGGAAGACCTGCAGGTCAAGATCAGCCACTTTGCCGGCTACGTGATTTCGACCAACAAGAAGTTCAAGAAGTACCGGGTCTATGTATCTGAAAACGGCTTGATCCCGCAAATGGGGGACATGGTCAAGGTATCTCTGAAGACCTACCCGACCGAAGAGTTGCCAGACCAGATGACCGGGGCAGTTGTCGAAATTATCGGTAACAAGAACGACCCGGGCGTGGACATCATGTCCATCGTAGCGGAACACGACATCCGGACTGAATGGCCAGAAGACGCCTTAGAGCAGGCCAATGCCATCCCGGACCACGTAACTGAAGAAGAGAGGCATGAAGCAGGCCGGCGGGACATCACCGACCAGCCAGCCGTCACGATCGACGGGGATGACTCCAAGGACTTTGACGACGCGGTCGTTTTGTGGAAGCTGGACAACGGCAACTACCACCTGGGCGTCCACATCGCTGACGTGGCCCACTATGTTAAAGAAGGAACGCCTTTGGACCGGGAAGCTTTTGCCCGGGGCAACAGTACCTACTTGGTCGACCGGGTTATTCCAATGCTGCCGTTCAGACTGTCTAACGGGATCTGTTCCTTGAACGAAGGCGTTGACCGTTTGGTTCTGTCCTGTGACATGGAAATCACCCCGGAAGGTGAGCGGGTATCTTACGACATCTACCCGGCCTTGATGCGGTCCCACGGCCGTTTGACCTACAACAAGGTCAACCAGGCCTTGCGCGCTGACGTGCCGGACAGCGACTTGGAAGACAAGTATGTTAAGGTGCGGCCAATGCTCAAGGACATGGCAGCTCTACATGAAGCCCTGTACAACCAGCGCCACGCCCGGGGGGCCATCGACTTTGAAGAACCGGAAGCCAAGATCATCGTGGATGAGAAGGGCAAGCCGGTGGACATCGTCCTGCACAGCCGGGGGACGGCCGAAAAGATGATCGAATCCTTCATGCTTTTGGCCAATGAAACTGTGGCAGAAGCCTACTACAGAAAAAAGGTGCCTTTCCTTTACCGGGTGCACGAAACGCCGGAAGCTGACCGGATCACCAGATTTTTTGAATTCTGCAGTGCCTTTGGCTTGAACGTCAAGGCAGATCCAAACGACATCAAGCCGCTGGACTTGCAGAAGGTGGTTACCAAGACTTTGGGCACGCCGGAAGAAGCGGTTCTCCAGATGATGATGTTGCGGAGCTTGAAGCAGGCCCACTACTCAGAAGATCCGCTGGGCCACTTCGGGATCGCGGCCAAGTACTACACCCACTTTACTTCCCCAATCCGCCGGTATTCAGACACCATGGCCCACCGGATGATCCACGCCTACCTGGAAGAAGGAATGGGGGATAAGGTCAAGGAGCACTTTAAGGAAGAACTGCCGGAAGTAGCTGATCAGACTTCAACGCAAGAGCGGCGGTCAATCGATACGGAACGGGCAACCAACGACTTGAAGATGACCGAATACATGGCTGATCAGGTCGGCAACAAGTTTGAAGCGGTTATTTCATCAGTAACCAGCTTTGGGATGTTCGTGCAGTTGGAGAACACGGTGGAAGGTTTGATCCACATCTCCAACTTGAAGGACGACTACTACTCATACGATGAAAAGACCATGACATTGACCGGCCGGGCAACCCACAAGAAGTATAAGGTTGGGATGCCGATCAAGGTTGTCTTGACCAATGCGAATGTTGAGCAGCACCAGCTGGACTTTGAAGTTTACGATCCAGATGCCAAAAAGCGGCCCCACAATGACCGCGGGATGGGCAGAAGAAGCGGGGACCGGAACTTCAAGGGCCGGAGCAATTACGGCGGCCGCGACAAGAGCGGTGACCGGCGCCACAAGCCAAGCCGCAACAACCGCGGCCAGCGGCTGGGGCAAAGTGAAAGAGGCAACCGCCGGCGGCCAAACCGTTAATATGTAAGCGGGAGGATTTTTTATGAAACAAAAAGCCAAGGATGAAAATGTCCTCGCGCAGAACCGGCAAGCCCGGCATGATTATTTCATCAAGGATACTTATGAAGCCGGGATTGCTTTGACGGGGACGGAGATCAAGTCAGTCAGAGCCCGGCACGTGACTTTGCGTGATGGCTACGTGCAGATCATCAACGGGTCGGCCTTCCTGGAAAATGTTCATATCGATGAATATAAGGAAGGCAACCGCTACAACCATGACCCGCTGAGAAGCCGCAGACTGCTTTTGCACAAGAAGGAAATCGCCAAACTGGCCGATGTGAAGGCCCAAAAGGGGATGACCATCGTGCCGCTCAAGGTCTACTTGAAGCACGGCTTTGCCAAGGTTTTGATTGGCGTAGCGCAGGGTAAGAAGGAATACGACAAGCGCGAAACGATCAAGAAGCGCGACCAGGACCGGGAACTGCGCAGAAAATACAGAATTTAAGGAATCCGCCGGAAGGCGGATTTTTTGTATTCGCGTATACTTATCTGCATATTACGCTTTCCAAAAAAGCCCTTGCAAAGGCCGGCATTAGTTGTAGAATAAGTGTAAGCAAAAAATTCATTCAGAGTAATAGAAAGAGGATAGACAATGGGTTTTTGGATCATGCTTTTGTCCGGACTGATCGGCCTGGGCTTGGTAATTTTTGGTGTTGAAAAGGAGCTGCCAAAGGGGCAGAAAATTGCTTTTTGGTTGATCGGCGCTGCTCTGTTGGTCTTCGCTGTTGCCTTGGCTCTGCCAAATGGCCTGCAGCTTTAGTTAATTAAAATAAGTCAATCGCGAGGTACTGGCAAGACCAGTGCCTTTTTTCTTTGTAAAAATTAGTCTAGACAGCTTTCCGAAATATTTTTCGCCCTTGCGAAATACTTTTCACAATTTGAAATATGGTTCTTTACTTTCGTAAACGCTTTACATATCTGGAAGCGGTGCCATAATAAGAGTGTAAGCAAGCTTACGGGAGGTCGGGGCGCCTGAAAGGCCCCATGTGATGAAACAATGTCTTTTGTAAGGAGCAATTGATTTATGTCAGACAAGAAATTTTCAGTAGTTATTGCCGGCGGTGGCAGCACCTTCACCCCTGGCTTTGTCATCAGTCTCTGTGCCAACCAAGACAAGCTTCCCCTGCGGAAACTGAAGCTGTACGACATTGATGCTGACCGGCAAAAGAAGATCGGTGACGCCTGCGCCATCATCGTCAAGGAAAAGGCACCGCAAGTCGAATTTGAGTATACGACTGACCCGGAAGAAGCCTTCACTGATGTTGACTTTGTCTTGGGCTCAATCAGAGTCGGCAAGTACGAAATGCGCAACCAGGATGAAAAGATTCCTTTAAAGCACGGGGTCAACGGCCAGGAAACTACCGGCCCCGGAGGCATGGCCTACGGTTTGCGGTCAATCCCAGCCATCATTGAAATCATCGACTTCATGGAAAAGTACTCGCCAAACGCTTGGATGGTCAACTACTCCAACACGATCGCGATTGTTTCTGAAGCCTGCCGGCGCTTCCGCCCGAATGCCAAGGTTGTCAACATCTGCGACATGCCAATCGATGATATGGGCAGAATGGCGGCCATTGCCGGGCTCAAGAGCTTCAAGGACCTCGACTTTACCTACTACGGCTTGAATCACTTCGGCTGGTGGAAGAGCGTTACCAACAAGAAGACCGGGGAAGACTTGATGCCGCTTTTGAAAGAATATGTCAAGAAGAACGGCTACTACGTGGGCGGAGACTTCGACAAGGAAACCGAAGCCAGCTGGGTCGCAACTTTCAAGAAGGTTGCTGACTGCTACGCTTTGGACCCGACGACTCTGCCAAACAACTACATGCAGTACTACTACTTCCCGCAATACGAAGTGGAAAACGCCAACCCGCACTACACCAGAACCGATGAAATCCTGGAATACCGGCAAAAGATAGTCTTCGGTGAATGCGCCCGGATCGTCAAGGAAGGCACGGCCAAGGGCAACCTTTGGGAAAGCGAAGTGCACTCCAACTACATCATTGACATCTGCCACGCGATCGCCTTCAACACCCACGAGAAGTACTTGGCCAATATTCCGAACAACGGGGCCATCTGCAACTTCCCAGACGATGCTATCGTTGAAGTGCCTTGCCTCTTTGGCTCAAACGGCGTGCAGCCGCTGGTAGTCGGTGAAGCCGGCCGCTTCCAACTGGGTCTGATGATGGAACAAGTAACCTGCGAAAAGCTGGTTGTCGATGCTTATGAGCAAAAGTCCTACATCAAGATGCTGCAGGCCTTTGCCTTGAACAAGACTGTTCCAGACGCTAGCGTGGCCAAGAAGATCCTGGACGACATGATGGTCGTCAACAAGCCTTACTGGCCGGATTTGAAGTAGTCAGAATGAATTGAAATAAAAAGAAGCAAGGAGGAAGATTGCTTATGATGCAGAAACTACAGAAATTCGGGGCGGCGATGTTCGTGCCTGTCCTGCTTTTCTCTTTCGCCGGTATCGTGGTTGCCTTAACCAGCCTGTTCAACAACCCGTTGATCTTTGGCTCACTGGCAAACACCAATACCTTCTGGTACGGTCTGTGGGACACCGTTCAACAAGGTGGCTGGACCGTCTTTAACCAAGTTGACATGCTCTTCGTGGTCGGCCTGCCAATCGGGCTGGCTAAGAAGGCCCACGGGCGGGCAGCCATGGAAGCCATCGTTACCTACTGGACTTTCAACTACTTTATCGCTGGTTTCTTGACCCACTGGGGTGCCTTCTTCGGCCTTAAGGACTACGTTAAGACCCAGATCGTGGCCAACTCAGCCAACAATGGTTTGACCATGATTGCCGGGATCAAGACCCTGGACACCAGTATCGTTGGTTCCCTGGTCATCGCCGGTATCGTGGTTTGGCTGCACAACCGCTACTTTGACAAGAAATTGCCGGACTTCCTGGGTACCTTCCAGGGTTCAGCCTTCGTTGTCATCTTAGGCTTCGTGGCCATGTTCCCAGTTGCCTTCCTGACCTGCCTTATCTGGCCAAAGGTACAAATGGGCATCACTGGTTTGCAGGAATTCATGGCATCCAGCGGCTTGATCGGGGTTTGGATCTTCAACTTCCTGAACCGGGTCCTGATTCCAACTGGCCTGCACCACTTGGTTTACATTCCGTTCCAATACGGTCCGGCCGTCGTTGCCGGGGGCTTGCAACCATGGTGGCTCAAGCACTTGACTGAATTTGCCGAAAGCACTAAGAGCCTGAAGAGCCTGGCTCCAAACATGGGCTTCATGCTTTACGGGAATGAAAAAGTCTTCCTTGTGCCAGCCATCTGCCTGGCCTTCTACCACACTGCCAAGAAGGACAAGAAGAAGCAGACTTCAGCCTTGCTTTTGCCAGCTGCTTTGACTTCATTCCTGGCCGGGATTACTGAACCTGTTGACTTTACCTACCTCTTCGCGGCTCCAATCCTCTGGGTTATCTACTCAGTTCTGGCCGCAACCATGAACACCACCATGTACATCTTCGGCGTTGTCGGCCAAATGACTGACGGGGCCATCGGGATTGCTTCCATGAACTGGCTGCCGCTGTGGGCTAACCACTGGCACACCTACATGGCCCAATTCATCATTGGTTTGATCTATGCCGTGATCATCTACTTCATCTTCCGCTTTATGATCGTCAAGTTCAACTACGCTACTCCAGGCCGGGAAGCTGACGACCAGGAAGTCAAGCTGATGAACAAGAAGCAATACAAGGAAGCCAAGGCTGCTGAACAAGCTGCTGAAGCTGCCGGGCAAAACTCCTCTGACCCATACATCGCGAGAGCTACGGCTTACGCGACTCTCTTGGGCGGGCCGGAAAACATTGCTGAAATCACTTCCTGCGCAACCCGTTTGCGGGTAACTGTCAAGGATCCTGACAAGGTCGGCGCCGATGCTGCCTTCAGAAAGAACCAGGCAGTCGGGGTTGTCCGTCACGGTTCAGCCATCCAGGTCATCGTTGGTCTGGACGTTGCCCAAGTTCTGGAAAGAATTGAAGATATTATTGCCGACAGCGGCAACACCGTTGCCAAGGCCGAAGTCGACCCTGATGAAGAAAAGGCCACCGGCTACCTGGACCTGCTGGGCGGCAGAAGCAACATTAAAGAACTGACTTCCTGCTCAACCAGAGTAAGAGTCCACGTCTTTGACACTAAGAAGGTTGCCGGCGACGACGACTTCAAGAAGTTCGGGGCCAGCGCCGTTGAAAGACGGGATGACCAGGAAATCGACATCGTGGTCGGCCTGGAAGCTGAACGGGTTGTCGACAAGATGAAGGAAATTATGTAAGTTTTTAAATTGGTCTAAGCCCATAAAAGTGCTATTCTGTTAACTAGGTGAAAATGTCAACAAGTTAGCAAGAGGAGACTTTTATGGTAGGACTAAAAGCACGAATCGTGGAAAAATCAAGTGATCTGAATCCATCGGATAAGAAGATCTTGAATTACTTGCTGAACAATGCTGCTGAATGCAGCGAACTCAGTCTGGCGAAATTGGCCAAGAAGCTTTATGTTTCAGAATCGGCCATTTTTCGCTTATGCAAAAAGGTCGGTCTAAGTGGCTACAGCGAATTGAAATACGAGCTGGCAGATTTTTCCAAGGGGGAGAAGCGGATGGTTAAGCAGCAAGATACCTTCGCCGAGCGCCTGGTCAAGAATCTGCGCTCAGAGCTCAGCTATTTCAGGACACTGGATTTTGAAAGCTTTTATTCGACCTTAAACCAGACAGAAAATATCTACATTTACACCACCGGCTGGCAGCAGGCGTCTATCGCCAGCTATCTCTCCAACCAGCTCCTGGTGAATGTGGGCAAGCCGACGGTTGTCATGCCATCAGCGATTAGTGAATTGAAGATGTCGAAGAATTGGCTGCAAGACCATGACCAAGTGATTGTGATTTCATTTTCCGGGGAAGATCCTGACTTGTGCCAGCTCCTGGATGAGCTGCACTTGCTCAATGAGCATTTGACGATTACTTCGCTGACGACCATCAAGGAGAGCCGGCTGGCCAGTCTGTCTGACTACAGTCTCTTTTTCCAGCCAAGTCTCTTCCATGAGAGCATCAGCACCAAGAACTGGGCTTTTAGTCCGGCTTACACAATGATTGATTTATTGATTAACGGCTACTGCGAGTGGCTGAGAAAAGAGGATGAATAATGCAGGAGAAAGCTTTGAATTGGCTAGACAGGTTGACTAAGTCTGCCCGTCTGACGCCGAAAAGAATATTAAAGATCTACACCTTCGTCCTCTTTTTTGCCCCGCTGGCCTACCTGCTGCTCTTGCAGCTGCGGGCCGGGGCGGCCAAACAGACGATCACTGACTCCATCGCGGCCAGTCCCGCGACCACGGTGTCAATCATCGTGGCAGCCGGTGACTTTCTCTTGGGTTACCTCTGCTGGATCGACGGCGGGGCCCTCTTGGCCGACCGGCGCCAGTACATGAAGTTTATGAAGCTGCAGCTGTGGACCCAGCTGATCGTTGGCAACTGGTTCTGTCTCCTCTTCGCTATTTTTGCCCTGCGGCGGGGAGAGGATTTACCTGAAGAGAGCAAGGTAAAGCCGAGCCAGCTGCTGTCCTTGACCTACTTAATTGCTTCTTTATTCGTAATTTGTTTTGTGTTCTATGTTGTTCTCGCCTTTAGAGCGGTGAAAGGCTGATATTCATGTTTAATTTCTTTAAAAAGTCCAAGTCAAAAGGTAATGAAGTCAAGGCGCCCATCAAGGGCAATCTGATTCCCCTGTCCGAAGTCAGCGATGACGTCTTCTCCCAAAAGATGCTGGGCGACGGTTTTGCCGTTAAGCCGACCGGCCAGGAAGTAGTTGCCCCGGTTTCCGGGACCATTACCACCCTGTTCCCGACCAAGCACGCTATCGGCGTCAAGACGGCCGAAGGGCTGGAAGTCTTGATCCACTTGGGGATCGACACGGTGGAACTGAAGGGGGAACCCTTCAATCTCTTCGTTGAGCAAGGCGATTCAGTCAAGGCTGGCGACAAGCTGGCGGAAATGGACATCGCCGACGTGGCTGACCACGGCCTGGACAACACGGTCATGGTGGTTTACACCAACATGGACCTACTTAAAGAAGTCAAGGATGTCGACCCAATGTCATTAAGTTAAGGGATTGACAT
>NZ_KV793164.1:0-643 GCF_001808415.1 Lactobacillus sp. HMSC08B12
TTCCTTCAAGCCCTTGTTCATGTACTTAACGGCTTCCTTCTTGTTGGTTGAAGCTGGGTAGAAGCTTTTAGCAGACTTGGAGATCCGCTTAGTGTAGTCTTCACCGTTAACGTCAGTCAATTGAGTTGGAGTCAAAGTGTTGGCTGGAACACTGTTGCCGCCCAGGGATGAAGTCAAGCCCTTCCGGTCAACAGCAAGTGACAAGGCCTTGCGGATGTTGGTGTTAGCCAGGTACTTGTTCTTGGCAACGTTGAATTGCAGGTAGAAGGTAGCACCTTGGTTCAAGGTTACGTAGCCCTTCTGGTTCTTCAATTGCTTGGTTTGTGAAGCGTCCAGGCCAGTGTAGTCCAGCTTGTTTGACTGGTACAAGTTGTAAGCAGTTGATGGAGTCTTTTGTACGCTCCAAGTGATCGTGTCAAGCTTGACGTTCTTCTTGTCCCAGTAGTATGGGTTCTTGACCATCTTCCAAGACAGGTTTGAGCCAGTCCAGCCAACTTGCTTAAATGGCCCGTTGTAGAGCACGTACTTAGAAGCCGTACCGTACTTAGAACCGTACTTGGCAACAGCCTTTTCTGACTGCGGGAAGAAGACAGCAAAGCCCATCAGCTTGTCGAAGTATGGGATACGCCGTTCCAGGGTGATA
>NZ_KV793164.1:663-3694 GCF_001808415.1 Lactobacillus sp. HMSC08B12
CAGGGTGATAACCAGCTTGTACTTGCCAACGGCCTTGATCCCCAGAGTTTCAGGCTTCTTCTTGCCGGCTACGATCGCGTCAGCGTTCTTGATCCCGGAGAAGAGGTA
This sequence comes from Lactobacillus sp. HMSC08B12, assembly GCF_001808415.1. Classification (NCBI taxonomy): domain Bacteria; kingdom Bacillati; phylum Bacillota; class Bacilli; order Lactobacillales; family Lactobacillaceae; genus Lactobacillus; species Lactobacillus sp. HMSC08B12. The sequence goes on from NZ_KV793164.1 coordinate 772, forward strand.
GGAATATTGAGAAGCAGTCTTTGGGTCAACAGTTCTGCGCCATGAGTAGACGAAGTCCTTGGCAGTCAGTTCGCTGCCGTCGCTCCACTTGGACTTGCGCAGGGTGTAAGTGTAAGTCTTACCGTCCTTAGAAACCTTTTCGCTGGTTGCCAAAGCCTTTTCCAGCTTGGAGTTCTTGCCCAAACGGTACAAACCTTCCATAGTGTTTGACAACTGGTTGAAGGAAGTAGCGTCAGTGGCCTTGGACATGTCCATGGTTGGGATTTCAGAAGCAACCGTCCAGTTCAAAGTCTTCTTTGAAGAAGAGGATTCCTTACTGCTGTTGCTGCCACAGGCAGCCAAGAGAGCAGCTGATGCCAGCACAGTTGCACCAACGCTCAAAATCTTAGATAACTTCATCTTTTTTCTCCTTATAACACATATTTGTTTGGGCTGAAAAGATGGCCAACACAGCTTAAAGCCGTCCCTCAGCCAACATGATAAATTAATTATAATTCTAAGTTAGACTCTTTTCAAGGGCTAACTTAAAGAAAAATAAATTTTTGCCGAAAAATGAGCGAAAAATGACAAGAAAAAGATAAAAAAGAAGCGACCGTACGGTCGCTTCTTGTCAAATTCTTTTAATTTTGCTGTTATACCGCTACTTGCTGCTGGTGATGTAGGCGTTCTTGAAGTTCTAAGTCCCCCGGTTCTGGATGACGCCCTTGACGCTCGGCCGGATTAAAGACGCGGTCGTGCTGTAGTAAAGCGGAGCTACACCGGCATCCTTAAGCAGGATGTTTTCTGCCTTAGTCAGGTCGCTCCAGCGCTTGCTGGTTGAAGACGTGGTCTTGGAGTCAGCGATCAGCTTGTCATAAGTTGCGTTCTTCCACTTCCCGTTGTTTTCAGAATTGGTGGAAGTGAACAGGTCCAGGAAGGAGATCGGGTCGGCAAAGTCGGCGCTCCAGCCGGAGATGACAAGGTCAAAGTTGCCAGAAGTTGACCGGGAAAGACGGGTCTTGAACGGCAGGTTCTGGACGGTAACGCTGACCTTGCTGCTGAAGGTGGCTTCGATGTTGGACTGCAGCAGTTCCGCTGTCTTCTTGCCGGAGTCAGTGTCGTCAGCCAGGATCTTGAAGCTGAACTTGCTTACGCCCAATTGCTTTAAGCCCTTGTTGAGGTACTTAACCGCCTCGCTCTTCTTGGTTGAGGACGGGTAGAGGCTTTCAGCTGATGATGAAAGCAGATTGGTGTAGTCCTTGCCGTTGACATCGGTTAAGCCTGGCGGGGTCAGAGTATTGGCTGCCACGTTGTTGCCACCAAGTAATGAAACCAGCCCCTTCCGTTTGACGGCCAAAGAGATGGCTTTCCGGATGTTGGTGTTGGCCAGGTACTTGTTCTTGGCAATGTTCAACTGCATGTAGAAGGTTGCCCCCTGGTTCAAGGTGGTGTAGCCCTTGGTTGACTTCAGCTGCTTGGTTTGTGAGGAGTCCAGGCTGGTGTAGTCGAGCTTGCCGCTTTGGTAAAGGTTGTAAAAAGTTGATGGCGTCTTTTGCACACTCCAAGTGATCGTGTTCAGCTTGACGCTCTTCTTGTCCCAGTAGTACTTGTTCTTAACCATCTTCCAGGAAAGATTGGACCCGGTCCAGCCCTTTTGCACGAATGGACCGTTGTAGATCATGTACTTGGAAGCCGTACCGTATTTAGAGCCGTACTTCTTGACCGCCTTTTCAGACTGCGGGAAGAAAACCGCAAAGCCCATCAGCTTGTCAAAGTAAGGAATCCGCCGTTCCAAAGTGATAACCAGCTTGTACTTGCCGACAGCCTTGATCCCCAAGCTGTTGACTGACTTCTTGCCAGCTACGATGGCATCGGCATTTTTAATCCCGGAGAAAAGGTAAGAATACTGGGAAGCCGTCGACCGTCCAGTTCAAGGCCTTTCTGGTCGACTTGGAAGATGAGGAACTTGAGCCGCAGGCCGCCAGCATTAAAGCAGATAATGTTACCGCTGCTCCAGCTCCTAAAAATTTGGAAACTTTCATTGTGCTTCCTCCTTACTTGTCTATACTGATGATTGACTCACATGTCTAACCAAAAGTTTAATGTTTGTGTTAGAGAAAAGCGGGGATAGTTTCATTTGAAATCCATCTGTTATTTCCAGGATCAATTGGTATAGCAAGGATTATCGGCATTATTTAAATGTTTCTGTATTTTATTAAGAAGAGGTAAACTTCTTTAAATTTAATCTAAATCCCATTCATGCCTAAATTCCCGGACAAAATCCCGCATGTATTCTGTCCGCCGGCGGGCTTCTTTTTGGGCCGCCCGGCTGTTCATCAGCCCTTCCAGCTTAAAAAGCTTTTCATAAAAATGATTGATCGTAGTTTCTTCATGATTCCGGTATTGATCATGGCTGACCAGTTCCATCGGCGGGATTTCCGGATCGTAGATCTTGTCATCGTGCTTGCCGCTGTAAACGAAGGCCCGGGCAATCCCCATGGCCCCCAAAGACTCCAGCCGGTCGGCATCCTGGACGTACTCTCCTTCTAAAGAGAGCCGGTAGTGGCGGTCAATATTTTTGGAAAAAGACATGTGCTCGATCGCGAAAAAGACATTGTCCTGGTCGCTTGCGCTTAAGCCGGCAGCCGTAAAGACTTCCCGCAATTTGGCTAAAACTTCACTTGGGTTTGGGCAAACCTTCTCATCGATCGTGTCGTGGACAAAGCCCGCCGTATAAGCAATATCCCGGCTCTTTTGCCCAGCCTCCGGGTGATCCGCCAGCAGCATTCTTTCAGCCAAGACTGCCACCCGCTTGCCGTGGTAATAGTCATGCCCCGTTCTTTCTTCAGGCAGATTTTCTTTGACAAAATCCGCGATCAGTTTCCGTTCCATTTTTACCTCCATGTATGCTGTAATTACTTAAACTTCCCACTTACAAAAGTGG
>NZ_KV793165.1:0-2193 GCF_001808415.1 Lactobacillus sp. HMSC08B12
GCCCACGTTTGCAAGTGGGAAGTTTAAGTTATACTATGAAACAGCATCTATACATGGGTACATGATAGTCATATTATACAGATATTGCGTTTAGGTTAAAAAGAAAATCTTATGAAAAATAAAATATTAGGAAATAAATTATTTAAAAGTGGCAAAGTGTTGATTGCTGTCGCAGGAGTGTCTGTAATCATGACAAATGCTGTAATCCCTGTTATTAGTACAGCATCAGCAAATACGAATAATGTTACTGATAAGGCTGCTGCTAAGAAGGCTGCTGCTAAGAAGGCTACTGCTAAGAAGGCTGCTGCTAAGAAGGCTGCCGCTAAGAAGGCTGCTGCTAAGAAGGCTGCCGCTAAGAAGGCTGCCGCTAAGAAGGCTGCCGCTAAGAAGGCTGCTGCTAAGAAGGCTGCTGCTAAGAAGGCTGCCGCTAAGAAGGCTGCTACTGACAAAGCTGCCGCAGACAAGGCTGCTGCAGACAAAGCTGCCGCAGATAAAGCCGCCACAGATAAAGCCGCCGCAGACAAAGCTGCCGCAGACAAAGCTGCCGCAGATAAAGCCGCTGCAGACAAGGCTGCCGCTAGTTCCAACTCTGAATCAGCTACGGTAGATAGCTCTTCTAGCTCGGAAACTACTAATCCAACTGTTTACACCCCATTCGCCGGTAAAGCTGTTCACACTATTTATACTGGTACTAATACTTACCTATATACCACTAAAGAGTTAACTACCATTGCCACCACACCATTACAAGGTGATACCAGCGTAATTGCTTATCCCGATGGCATTACAACGGCCTTAACCGGTAAGAATGCTGGTGACCTAGCTATACCCGTAACTTATAAAGGACAAAACTTGTATTTTAAAGGTACTTTGGGAGACTTGACTTCAAACGGCTTATATCCAGATGGCTATTACTACGCTTTAACAGACACCACCTTCTACGGTGTGGTTAAGCCAACCGACCCTTCCGTCAAACTTGACGCACCTTTTCTAAACGGTTCCACTTGGTTCTACTATTTTGATGGTGGCGTTACGATTTACAGTTATAAAAATAACGTTTGGACTGGCAATACCTTTTTAAACGCTCAGTAACCACTGATAGATAATTACAATCTACCATATGAAAAACTGTGCGCTTGAATTATTTAGGGTTGCATACAGCGAATTAAAGTGTTAAAATTAGTTAAATTGACATATCCGGAAGTTATAAGTATCATTCATTTTTGCTATCTATTATTTTCCTAGATGTTAATTCAATTTGGTTACTTTGGTTTGATTCCTAGGAGGATATATATATGCAAAATGGTACTGTAAAATGGTTTAATGCTGATAAGGGCTTTGGGTTTATCACTGGTTCAGATGGAGATGTATTCGTACACTTTTCATCAATTAAAACTAACGGTTTTAAGAGTCTTGAGGAAGGGCAAAAAGTTAGTTACGATGTTGAACAAGGCAATCGAGGACCTCAAGCGACTAATGTTGTTCCACAATAATTTGTCTAATACTATGAAGAACTGCTTTTGATGGAGCAGTTCTTTTTTATGGCTCTTCGTCAAGAAGTACTGATAGAAAAAATTTGGATAACTTTTCAAACAGCTCGTGTCTGAGATTGGACATGAGCTGTTCTTTTATTCTTCCAGTTGATGGCAAAGTATGAGTTAGGAAGGGCAAGCAGGATTCGAGCCCGAAAATTAAAGAAGTTACGAAAGCCTGGGGAAAGCACCAGATGTCAGGGCTTGTTTGTCGTACCTATGGCACATTTTTGGTGTTGGAAAGTATTTCCATTCCAAAAGTACTAGGCCCTAATTTAAAAAGCCATTGATAATGGCTAAAATCGGTTATGCGCGTGTGAGTTCCAAGGAGCAACATTTAGATCGACAGTTAGCGGCTTTAAAAGACGTTGATAAATTATTTACGGATAAATTAAGTGGGGCTAACACTAATCGGCCAGAACTGCAAAAAATGCTGGCCTATATTCGTGAGGGTGATATTGTAATGGTCACTGAATTAGATCGCTTAGGCAGAAACAACCAGGATTTAACTAATAGTTTAGCCAATAAATATTCAATTAAGCTGCTAGTGATGGCGTTAATGCCTCCTGCATGTACTTCGGGAGGCGGGAAATGAAAGCGTTGGTGAATCTTTCCATCTGCTCTTCTGTCGTTGTGCTTTTTTATTGGCTAAACTATTGAA
>NZ_KV793165.1:2213-7977 GCF_001808415.1 Lactobacillus sp. HMSC08B12
CCCACGTTTGCAAGTGGGAAGTTTAAGTTAATATCTGACTAGCGGCCTGTAGTGCTTCCTGCTTGCATCCCCTAGTACAGGATAGTACAGGATTTTAGGAAGCCGCCCCGATTTTGGGCCCCACAAAAAAGGCAAAAAAAGAACCGCCTGCTTAACGCAAGCGGAGAAAATAGAATCACTATTTAGATTCTATCATAGGTTGTCTTAGTAATCATGTTGAAGCCTGTGGACGCATCCAAATCATTGCACCTAATATTGCACCGGATTTAGTAACAACATTTTCTATCCTCAGTTAGTTAGAGTTGGCTAGATTGGAAAGAATCCCGTAGCGGCAAGCATTGAGAGACTTCTAGATTTGCTTAAAATTCGGCCTGGCTTAACCCCATGTTAATGATCAAATCATCGTTTTGGTTTTAACACAGTTTTCCTTACTCTGACGGGCTTTTTCGGCAATATGCATAAAAAGTTCTAAAGATTTCTTTGCAATTTTCCCCGGCGGGGACTGGGCACGACCTGCAGGCAGGTGGCCAGGATAATCAAGACCCCGCCCGCCATCTTCATGATGCCAAAGTCGCTGCCCAGAAGGGTAACCGACAGAATCGTCGCTACCAGCGGCTCAAAGGCCTCCAGCATGCTGGCCAGGCCGGCTGAGATGTACATAACGCTGGAAAGGTAGAGCGAGTAAGCGAAAACCGTACCGGCGATCACGATGTAGATCACCAGGCTCCATTCCTTAACCGTAACTCCAGTGGCGGGCATCAAGGCCAGGGCCGGACTGAGGATAATCCCGCCCAGCAGCATCCCCCAGGCCAAAATAGTGATGGTCCCGTACTTTTTAAAAAGCTTGGCCGGCATGGCAATGGCCAGAGCCTGGGTCAAGGCACTGAAGAAGCCCCAGACCAGGGTTTTAGGCGTCACCGTCAAGTGGCTGAAATTTCCGTTGGTCACCAAAACCACCGTCCCGACCACCGCTAGCAAGACCGCGATCAGATCGATTCTCCGGGGCATTTGCCGGGTTTTAGCCGCCATAAAGCAAATGATCAAGACCGGGGCCAGGAAGACCAGGACAGTGGCCGTCGGCGCGTTTGAGGCCGCTACCGTGTAGAAGTAGGTAAACTGGGTCCCGGTGATGCCCAGCATGGAGAAAAGGGCCGCGTAGAGAAGGTCCCGTGGATTTTTGAAAATAGCAAAGGTCCCCTTCCCCTTGTGGACCAGGGAAATGAGCAAAAGGCTCGCCCCGGCCAGCCATGACCGGACGTCAACCAGCCAGAAGGTATTGATATTGGGGTTTTGGTAGAGCATTTCCGCCGCCGTCCCCGAGGTCCCCCATAAGGCAGCCCCGGTAATTGCCAACAGGATTCCCAAATGCTTGTCTTTCATTTCTTCACCGTCATCGTTTCACGTGTAACATTCGATTTCTGCCTGGAAAGACAGATCCTTTTATATTATGACAGTTTTATGAGATCTTTGTTAGTCCCTTTTCTGAAAAAGGCAAAAGAAAAAGCAGCGAAAACGCTGCTTGCTTCTTTTCTTCTACTGCTTCTCTTCTTCCGCCTTGTCGATCAGGTACTTGAAGAGACGGTTCATGATGGCTGCTTCCGGGGCAGGGTTAGCGTGCATTTCTTCCGGGTGCCACTGCACGGCGATCACCTTGCCGTCAGTGCTTTCCAAAGCTTCCGTCACCCCGTCGCTGGCGCTGGCTGATTCGGTCAAGTCCGGAGCCACTTCCTTGATCAGCTGGTGGTGGAAGGAGTTGGTCATGAGGCTGCTTTCCCCCATGATCTTTTTCAGGGTTGTCCCGCTCTTGATCTTGACCACGTGGGTGCCCACGTCAGGCCGGGTAGCCTGCATGTGCTTTAAAGTGTTGCCTGGCCGCAAAGACAGGTCCTGCCACATGCTGCCGCCGTGGGCCACGTTGATGATCTGGGCGCCCCGGCAGATGCCCAGGACCGGTTTGCCGGTTTCTTCCGCCCGCTTCAAGAGGGCCATGTCGAAGGCATCCCGGTCTGGCCAGGTTTCCCCGCTCTTTTGGTCAATCTCTTCCCCGTACAAGTGGGGGTCAAGGTCATGGCCGCCAGACAGGATCAAGCCGTCAACTAAGTCCAGCTGCTTAAAGGCCATTTCTTCTCCGCCAGCGGTAAAAGGAATTACCAAAGGAATCCCACCGTTCTTGAGGACTGAGTCCACGTAAGCAGCGTTGACGTAGGTCCGGGGCTCGCCCATGAAGGGGCCGGACTGGATCGTAACTTCTGAAGCTGAAATACCGATAACTGCTTTTGCCATCTTATTCTCCCATGTCTACAAACTTCTCCACCGCCAAAGCGATGCCGTCCTGATTGTTGCTGGCCGTGACGTAGTCAGCCGCGGCCTTGATCTCGTCGATCGCGTTGCCCATGGCCACCTTGAAGACCCCAGGCAGCTGGAAGTCAGAGAGGTCATTGTTGTTGTCGCCAAAAACCATGGCTTCTTCCGGCTGGATGTTCAAAAGGTCCAGCAAAGTGGTTAGGGCCTGGCCTTTGGAGGTGCCAGGAGTATTGAATTCCAGGCACTGGCCGCCGGAAGCAGAGATTTCGAATTCCTGCTCAGTTGCCGGACTGAAGCCAGCCCGGAACTTCTTCATCTTGCTAGGCAAAGAAACAAACTCGCCCTTGATGAATTCGTAGTGCTGGCCGGGCACCATCCGCTTGACCCCCATGTTCCGGGCCTTGGCCAGAAAGCCGACACCGAAGGAACTGCCCTTTGGGGCTACATAGAAATCCTTGGTGTCCATGAAGTAAGGGCCAAAAATCCCCGTCTGCTTCAAGGCCAGTATGTGCTCCACGTTTTCATCAGTCAAGGGGCTGGCGCTTAGGACTTCCCCGTCCATCCGCTGGACCAGGCCGCCATTGTAGCAAATAGCAAAGTTATCTGCCGGATCCAGCTTGAAGGGTTCAAAGACCTTCAAGACGCCAGGCAGGGGCCGGCCGGACAGGGGCACCACAAGAATTCCTTTTTCCCGGGCCTTTTTTAAGGTCGCCAGGGTCTTAGGGCTGACCTTCTTTCTGGAAGTCAGCAAGGTTCCGTCCAAGTCCACCGCGATCAATTTAATCTTCATAGATGTTTCCTTTCATCTTTGCAACTATTTTACGGCAAAAGGCGGCCAGCGCCTAATTTCACGCTTAGTTTTCCTTGTGCTTGGAATTTTGGCTGTTGTTTGGCCCCGGCTTGACCTGCTGCTTGAGCAGGTACTCCTGGATAATCCTGACCACCTGCTTATTCTGCGGCAGGCTGGAGTGCTGGGCTTCTGCCCCGGTAACAGTCATCGTGGTATAGCTCTTGACCTGGTTCTGGAAGATGTACTTGCCGGCTTCCACGCTGCTTTCCGGCACTATCCCGTCGGATTCGTAGTTTTTCCCGCCGGACAGGGAGTAGACGATCATATTTTTCGGCAGGCGCTTGCGGTACTTGATAAAGTCTGTCATCATTTGCGTCTTGTACTTGATGCTCTTTTCACTAAAGTTGTAAGGCGAGCCCAAGGTCATCAAGCGCTTGATTGTGATTTCATCTGAATAGTCGCTGTAGTAGTGTTCCAGCCAGTAGGTCCAGATCAGGCCCCCGTTTGAGTGGCCAAAAGCCTTGAAGTTGTTAAACTTGTAAGTTTTGGCAATTTCGTAAAAGGCATCGTCCAGCCAGCCGGCCTGCTTCTTGATATTGCTGTAACCGTCATGGTTATTTTGGAAGCCAATCACGATAAAGGGCTCATTGTCCTCCTTTTTTATTGAACCAGAATAAGTCAAGGTCCCGTCTTCACTGATTTCCACCTTAAGCAGGCTGTGCTTATAAGGGGTATTCTCGTTGAGCAGGTTCACCAGTTCATTGAAGCGGTTGACGGTAGCACTGGAGCCGGGAACCATGATCAGAGGTGACAGTTGCGAGCGCTGGCGTTCAGCGTGCTCCTTGTTGGTCTTTTTCATCCAGGAATAGCCCGGAACGGCCAGCAAAATAATGATCGTCAAGGCAACGACGATCAGTTTCCAGTTGCGGCTCTTAAACATGACGGTCATCCTCCATTTCATAGTCCTTCAGCAGGATCTTGGTCCGGTTGTCCAGCTTGACGGCTGGAATCATCATGACCACGTCCAGGCAGAAGAGGAAGATGGTGAAAATCAAGGTCGGCCAGTTGCCGTTAGTGGCAAAAAACGGCACCAGAGGGCCTGGCGTCCCCGTCAAGACCGTGTAGACCGGAGTCGGCACGATATGCAGGAAAATCGCCAAAGCCGCGATCAGCATATTCACGACTGGCACCAGGACCAGCTCAAGGGCATAGATCGGGTTGAGAATCACCGGCAAGCCGACCAAAAAGCCCCGGGACGAACTGAACAAAAGCGGCCAGAGGTTCATCTTAGCCACTGTTTCCGACTCCTTCCGTCGGCCCCAGATCAAGATGGCCACGGCTAAAGCTAAAATTGTCCCGCAGCCGCCCATAACCCCGTAAATCGAGATCATGGACCCGCCCAGGTAAGGATAAGGCCCCTTCCAGACTGACCCCCGCCGCAAGACATAGGTCAAGTTGGCAGTCGCGGCGGCTGAACCAGCCACGTTGCCCAAGTCAAGAATCGGGGCTTCCAGGCCCAGCCAGCTCAAAAATGAAGCCAGGGCCGTGGCCGGCACCGTCAAAAGCAGGTTGTTGGAATTTTCAACCGATGACACGATGCTGGTCAGGCTGAAGTTGGCCTTGACCTTGCTGATGACCACATAGAGAATCCCGCCGATAGCGATGCCCACGATTACAGTAACCAAGGTCGGCTTCAGAGCCTTGATCGCCCGGTCCTGGACCAGTTTGGTGTGCTCATAGTTGACAGGCTCATAATCGGCCCCTAACCAGTGGAAGACCTGTCCTACCCCATAACCCAGCAAGAGGGCAAAGAAGGTGTACTGGAAGACCAAATAGCCTCCTGTAAGCAAAGAAATCCGTCCGGTCAAGCCCAGCTGAAAGAGATAGATCATGACCAAGAGACTGGTCAGAGCACTGATCCCAGCCATCGTCGCATCTTTACGGTAGATTTTTGCCGTAAAGGAAGCTGAGAAATAAACCGTGAACAGGCAAAAAAGGCCGAAGATAACTTCAACCACGCATTGTGACAGGCTGGTCCCGATGTCCCAGAAGCAGTCACTCATGATTTTGTCAAAATCAAATAAATTATAGATAAAACTTTCCGGCGCAAAGACGCTATTCTGCAAGACCTGGAAAAAGGCCCCGACCGTCGCGATCGGCATCAGAACGGCAAAGGTCCGCTGGGCCACTCTAAAAAAGGAGCGGCGGCGCAGCCAGATGCACCACTTGGCTAATTTGTCCATTTACTCTTCCCCCCACAAAAACTATATTAATTATACAAATTTCCATAGTACTTGAGCAAACTTTTGCCGCAAAAAACCGGACCAATTTCTGGTCCGGTTTAAAAAGTAACAAGAAATGTATTTATTCAACACTTGTAGCTGTTTCAGTTGCCAATGTGGGGTTAACCAGCATTACCAAACCGATGATGAGTGTTAGTAATCCCATGGTAGCTGCCTGCTTTCTATGATATCTGTGTTTAAAATTATAAGCTATGTTTTCATTCTAAAGGCCAAGGAGAAGAATTGCGAGTCATCTGCCTATCCTTAAGAAACACTTTAGAAAAGTAAGTATCTTGTAACTTAAAAGAAAACAAACTGCAATTAACCTGTAACAAAGGCAAAAAATATAAAAGCCAAGGAAAACAAAAAGAGCCAGACTTCCGTCTGA
>NZ_KV793166.1:0-3159 GCF_001808415.1 Lactobacillus sp. HMSC08B12
CTTGAGTTGTAAAATCCTGGGAAATTAGCAGCAAAAGACGACTGACTTGTGTCAGCCGTCTTTTTCATCCTAACAATTGAATCTGCCTTTTTCGGAAGCAAAGACTGACTAAATATGTTAAAGTTTCATATAGCTGAAAGTGCTTCTTGAAAATTTTCTACTGTTTGACAACGAGGAGAAGAGCTATGGATGACAACGAAATGTGGCAGGCAGTCCAAACTTGCGACCCGGCTTATGATGGCGAGTTCTTTTATGCTGTGCAGACAACAAGAATTTTCTGCCGGCCTTCTTGTAAGTCAAAATGTCCCAGAAGAAACAATGTTGAGTATTTCAAAAGCAGTGCGGAAGCAGAAGCTGCTGGCTACCGTCCCTGCAAACGCTGCCGGCCTGACCTGCCCCAGTATGACCCGGACTGCGGCCTGGCTAAAGCAAGCAAGGCCGTCTTTGACCAATATTTTACTGACCGGCAAGAGCTTAACCAGCAGCTGAAAGAGCTGGGCGTAACTAGAAAGCAAATGTCCCTGGTCTTCAAGCGTTACTATGACATGAAGCCGGCAGAATACTTAATCCAGGTAAGAATCGCTACCGCTAAGCAAGCCCTGCAGGCCGGAGCCAGCGTTTTCGACGCTGCCGCTGATTCCGGCTACACTAACTACTCCAGCTTTTATGCCCACTTCCGCAAGCTGTCCGGGATGCCGCCGGCTAAGTACCGGCAGCTTTTTGCCCAAAATATCTCCCGGGCCGTCATGGACACGCCAATTGGGCCGCTCAGAATTCTCGCTTCCCAAGATGCCATCCTCTGCGTTGAACCGGCAAATTATCTTGAGAAAAAGACTGGCCAAGCAACTGACCAGGTTCCGGCTGACCGGATTATCCCAAATGACCCGTCAGGTGACTTGGCTAAGGCCTGCATGAGGGAGCTGAAGGAATACTTTGCCGGCCAAAGACAAAAATTCGACCTGCCCCTTTCGCCAGAAGGCACCAGCTTCCAGCAAAAGGTCTGGCAGCAGCTCCAGCAGATTCCTTACGGGGAGACCAGAAGCTACCAGCAGCTGGCTGAAATGACCGGCGACAAGAATGCCAGCCGGGCAATCGGCCTGGCCAACAACTGCAACCCGATCTTGATCTTAATCCCTTGCCACCGGGTCATCGGGGCCGACGGCAGCCTTACCGGCTACGCCGCTGGCCTTGCAGCTAAAAAACTTCTCCTTGACCTGGAAAAGAGCAGTAATAAATAGTAAGCAAAAAAAACGGCTGATCAAATTCAGTCGTCTTTTTCTCTATCTCTATTTGATAAATGGCTTCAAGTAGTGGTAAGGGTGCTTGCTTTCTTCCGCCTTCAGCTTTTTCTTCTTAGCCGCCAGCTTCTCGTTGTAGCTGGTAACCTTGGCATTGTAGCTGGCTGCCTTAGCGTTGTATTCCTTAACATCCTTTTGCAGCTGCAAGCTGTCAGTAATCACCTTCATCGGGTTCAGCCAGGTGCCGTTGTCCCGCCAGTAGTCCTTGTATGGGTGACCGTGCTTGCTGATGTAGTCAGCGCTGGTCTTGGTGATCCCTAAGTGCAGGTGGGAGTCAGTCAGCCGGCCCAGTTTGTCGCCCAGCTTGACCTTCTGTCCTGCCTTAACCGTAATGTCTGACCGGTTGGCGAAACCTTCCTGGTAGACTTCCACATAGCCGTCTGGAGATACAACCCAGATGTACCAGCCAAGGCCCGTGAAGTAGGCAACTTTCTTAACCGTCCCTGGGTGAACAGCCAATACTGAGGCTTTGTTGCCAACCTCGCTCCAGCCAAAGTCCCAACCGTCATGGAAGTAAGACTTCTTCGGGTAGACCCGCCGGCAGACATCGGTCTTCCCGTAGCGCTGGCCGGACAGGTACTTGATCTTCTTGGTGTAGCACTTGGCGAACGGATAGCCCCAGATATCCTTCTCAGCAACCGTCTTTTTGGCCTTCAAGGCCTTGGGCTGGGTAGCCACCAGCTTGACATCCTTTTCAACCGGGTAGTTCTTGATATAAAGGCCCGCGAAAGCGAAGAGGGCAAGGAAGAGTAGTGCCGTCACGACTCTGCCCCAAATCCGCTTGCTCTTATTATTATTTTTCTTTTTCTTGCGCATTAATATAAAAAGTCCTTCTTGTCCAACAATACATGCTCATCAAGGTCACTCTTTAAAAAGACTTCCAGATCTCGGTCAAAGTTGTAGGCTAACTGCCGCTTAGGTAAATCGCTGATCTTGACCCATTCCAGTTTGCCTTCCCTTGAAGCGTGGAGACTTCCTGAGAACTGGTCGGCCCGGTAGAAGAAGACCAGGTAACGCCGGTCCAGCTTGTCAAAAAACTGCTTGAAGCCGACCAGGCGGGGACTAACTATGTCCAGGTTGGTCTCTTCCTTGACCTCGCGAATGACTGAATCATGAAATGACTCATGCTTTTCAATATGGCCGCCTGGAAAAGCCAGGCCTGGCCAAACCGGGTCTTCCCGGTCGATCGTCAGAACCCGGTCTTTGTCCACGATCATGCACATATTAGTTAAAGTTGTAGGCTCCGTGCGGTCCATTTCCCTATCTCTTTTCCTCCTGTCATTCCAAAAACTGACAAAGCTACAAACAATTATATCACGTGGATTATTTTTTTGCAGAAACTGTCTTTTGCTGGCTGGCATATGATAGAATTTACTTTTGGATAAAGGAGCAGAATTCCAGTGGCGAAAATATGCTTGATGTGTTTGATCATATGTAAGCGTTAACAGATAGGTATAGATATGTACTAAGCCGAATTAACGTAGAGGAATCTGGAACTTTGCTTTAAGAAAGAGCGCGGCTTTCACCCGTATTTTGAAAACATATGTTTGGAAATCTGCAGGAATACGTGCTAAAATATTCCTCGACACAAAGATATGGTTCCGAAAGGCGGTGAAATTAAATGGCGGAACAGATAGAAGAAGTACCAGCTGAATTAATTCAGACAAGAGTCTATGAACTACATCCCAACAAGACTATGAGAAAAGTTTTGGATGAAGCTTGTGACTACCGTCGTTATTGCTGGAATCAAGGCCTCGCCTTGTGGAATGAAATGTACAAGGCAAGAAAAGCGATTAAATCTTCTTTGGCCTCCGATCCCAAAAAGCTGACCGAAGAGCAGAAAGTGTTGCTTAAAGAAAAG
>NZ_KV793167.1:0-6051 GCF_001808415.1 Lactobacillus sp. HMSC08B12
TCAATTTATTCTTGCAATTGGCGGTTTTTTTCTTGGTCATTTTTTTCTTGGTCATTTTTTCCTTGACAAAAAGGAAGCGGTTTGCTTGCATTAACTTGAGAACTTGCTTAAAAAACAGCTAAAAAAACTGGATAAAGCAAAAAGATACAATATCCCATAGATGTAAAGATATAAAGATGAGGTAAAGCATGAAATACAATCAATATGCCTACGTTGAAACCAGTCCGGAAAAGGCAACTGAAGAGCTGCTGGCAATCAACTTCTTGCCGGAAAACTACTCTTCTCTTTCCTTCAGTGAGCTCCTGGCCGTCTTGACCGGCAATGTCCTGGCGGAAGCCACGACCCGCCAGGCTAAAGACGCAAAATTGGCGGAATTTGCCGTGGACGACCAAACTGACCTGGCCGCCTTTCTTTTGGACACGCCGACTGCCATCACGGCCAGCCAGTTCGCTAATGTTGCCCTGCAGCTTTTAGGCTACCACCCAAACTACGACTACAGCCTGACTGATCCTTTGACTTGCGGGAAAAAGCATGCCCTGCCGGCCTTTAAGGACTTGACCAGCAAGGAAGAATTGATTTTTACCTTCTACCGCCTGCTCAACACCCGGAGCAAAAACGGGCAGATCCTCTTGGACGTCATGGCCGGCAAGGGCTACTTCACCCAGTTCTGGGGGGAAGGCAAGTTTATGTTCTTCAACGGCAAGTCCCTGCCAGTTTTTGACACAAGCCAGGTCATCCGCGAGGTCGTTTACGTGCAAAGCGACCTGGACACGGACGGCGATGGCAAGGGCGACCTCTTGCCGGTCACGGTCTTCCGGCCAGTTGAAAGCCAGGACCAGCTGAAGGTCCCAGCCCTCTACACGGCTTCACCTTACTTTGGCGGGATCATCGACAATGTCAAGACTAACCACAATGTCGACGAGAACCTGACTGACGCGACCACTTGGACCAATCCCAAGTACGTGGCCAAGCCTTTAGTTAAAAGCCCTGCCCCCAGCGACCAGGACGTGCCGGCCACTGAACTGGCAACTGGGCAATCTTCTTACGGCTTAAACGAATACCTCCTGGCCCGGGGCTTTGCCTCTGTCTTCTCCGGGGCCATCGGCAACCGGCACGGGGACGGGATCCGGATCACCGGGTCACCGGAAGAAACCATCTCCCAAAAAGAAGTCATTGAATGGCTGACTGGGGACCGAGTGGCTTATACTGACCGGACCCGCCGCTTTGAAACCAAAGCCAGCTGGTGCAGCGGCAATGTCGGCATGACTGGCCGCTCTTACCTGGGGACCTTGCAGATCGCCATCGCGACGACCGGGGTCAAGGGCTTGAAGACGGTGGTTTCTGAAGCCGCTATTTCCTCTTGGTATGACTACTACCGGGAACACGGCCTGGTTGTCGCGCCAAGCGAATGCCAGGGCGAAGACATGGACAAGCTGGCTGAAGTCTGCCAGTCCAACCTCTGGGACGGGGGCAATTTCACTGCTAAAAAGGCTTATGAAGCAGAGCAAGCTGAACTTTTAGCCGCCCAGGACCGGGCAACCGGCCAGTACTCTGATTTCTGGGAGTCCAGAAACTACCGCCACCACACCGATGGCATCAAGTGCTCCTGGATCTCCGTTCACGGCTTAAACGACTGGAATGTCAAGCCGAAGAACGTCTACAAGATCTGGCAAAAGGTCAAGCAGCTGCCGGTGAAATCTCACCTCTTCCTCCACCAGGGTCCGCACTACAACATGAACAACCTGGTTTCCATCGATTTCACCGACCTCATGAACCTCTGGTTCGTCCACGAGCTTTTGGAAGTGGAAAACGGGGCTTATGAGCAATGGCCAAAGGTCATGATCCAAGACAACCTGGAAGCTGACGAGTGGCACGCAGAAAGTGACTGGGCCAGCGACCTGGGCCAAGCCAGCCTCTATTTACCAACGGCTGACGGGGACCTGTCAACGGTTGAAAACGGGACAGGCCAGCTAACCTTCACCGACTTGGGCGGGACAGAATTCAAGAAGGCCGGCATTAGTGAAACTGACTGGGAATACCAGTTTATCAGCGGGGAGGAAAAATGGGCCAAGGCCAGCCTCCGCTTTGAAAGCGAGGAATTCCTCCACCCGACTACCCTGGTCGGCCGGCCAAAGGTCCGGGTCCGGGTAGCAGCTAATAAGACTGTCGGCCAGCTGTCTGTTGCCCTGGTTGACCTGGGGACCCGGCAGCGGCTGACGGCTACGCCGAAGATTTTTGCCAGAGGAAACCAGCCCTTTGGCTACCGCTTCGGGGCAGACTCCTTGCAGGAATTCGTCCCGGACAAGGCCACTAAGGCCAAGCTGATTACCAAGGCCCACATGAACCTGCAGAACTACCAGGACATGAAGCAGCCAAGCAAGCTGGAAGCCGGCCAGTTCGTCGACCTAGAATTTGAACTGCAGCCGACCTACTACACCCTGCCAGCTGGAGCAAAATTGGGTCTGATCATCTATTCAACCGACCAGGGGATGACCAAGCGGCCGCTGGAGACCGAAGACTACACAGTTGACTTAGCCGGAACTGCTCTTTTGCTCTACCGGAAATAATGCCTGGGCAAAAATTGGCGGTTTATGCTAAAATAACTTTATCGCAAACAAAGTAAAAGGCTGTCGCGGAGCTACCGCTGACAGCCTTTTTGTGTTCTTAGAAAGGTCCTTATGGAAAAATCAAGCAAAGTCAACCTCGCTATTTTCAGTGCGGGCCTGATGACCTTCATCGGTATTCTGAATGAAACCTCCATGAACGTCACCTACCCGCTTTTAGTCAAAGAGTTCCACCAGCCCCTGGCAACCGTCCAGGTAGATCACTACCGCCTATCTCTTGACAGTGACCATCGTCATGGGAACTACCGCCTACCTGCTCAAGCAGGTCCCGGCTCGCTGGCTGCATTTAGGAGCCACCCTGGCCTTTATTTGCGGTTGCATCATCTGCGCCTTAACTTCCAGCTTTCCTTTGATGCTGGCCGGCCGGATCATTCAGGGGATCGCCACCGGCTTTTCCACCCCGATCATGTTCCAGCTGATCTTTACCCAGGTCCCTAAGCAAAAACTCGGCCTCATGACCGGTTTTGCCGGGACGATCATCTCCTTTGCCCCGGCCCTGGGCCCAACTTACGAGGGCCTGGTGGTCTCAGCTGCCAAGCTGGCGGATGATCTTATGGCTCCTTTTGCCCCTGGCTTTAGTCAGCTTAATCAGCGGTCAGGTCTACATCCGCAACCAGGTAAGCGGGTAAAAGGGAAAATTTGATGCCCCCTCCCTGCTCTTGCTGGGTCTGGCCCTTTTTGCCATTATCTATGCCCTGTCTTTAATCGGGACCAGCAGCTTGATCAGCGGCCTGGTCCTTTTGCCAGGCTCCTGCGTGGGGGCCGTCATCTCGCCTTTTGCCGGGAAACTGGCCGACAAGCGGGGCTTCAAGTTCCCACTAACCCTGGGCGGCTGCCTCTTTCTTTTGGGCAACTGCCTGCTTTTGGTCCTGCAGCCCTTGCTGACCCCGGTCTTGATCGTTGTCTGCCATATCGTGATCCGGTCCGGCTTCAACTTGAGCTTTGCCAACACCATCTCTAACGCCTCAACTTTGGTTGACCGGAAAAACGTGGCTGACGTTAACTCCTCTTTCAACATGCTCCAGCAGTTTGCCGGTTCAGTCGGCGTCAGTCTGGCCACGCCCCTGATCTCCCTGGCCCAGAAAACGGGGCAAGGGACTTTGGGCCAAAGAAGCTACCAGGGCGGCGGGAGATACGACTTTATCATGTTCAGCTGCCTAGCTTTGGTGACCCTTTTAGCCATCTGGCAGAACTTCTGCCTGCAGGAGCAGAAAAATAAAGGAAATTAGTTTTCTGTGACTTTTTTCTAATTTTTCTTGCCAAAGCAAAAAATAGCGGTTATACTTCAAGTAACTAATTTAGGAGGTAAGCCAAATGTTCAACAAGAACCTGTTCAATGTAAACATGACTGCTTGTTGTTGTGGATTGTGTCTTAAGCAATCCACTATTTGGCTTGGACTGGAAAGCTAGGAGCAGACCAGAATTCCCAAATATCCAAATAACTTTGATTGTTTAAGACGCGTAGAGCTTGGCTCGCGCGTCTTTTTGTTTTCCCAGATTTACCTGCTATTTTTTAAAAAAGGACTGACAAACAAGATGAGCAAGAAAATCGGCATTCTCAATTTGATGCATGACAAGATCGACACCCAGAAACGGTTCAGCCATGTGATCAAAGAAGCCAGCCCGGAAACTGAAATCACTTATTTTTACCCCCAAAGCCACTATCTAAACCGGCCCCGACCCCAAAACTGGCCGGCTGAGCCGCTAAATCTCAAGACAGTTGCCAAGCTGGACGGCTTCATCGTCACCGGCGCCCCGATCGAGCTCCTACCCTTTAGCGAAGTCGACTACTGGGAGGAATTGACCAAGCTCTTTGACCTCTTAAAGGCAAAAAACATTCCCCAGCTCTATGTCTGTTGGGGCGCCATGGCGGCTCTCTACTATTTCTACGGGATCGGCAAGCATCCCCTGCCGGAGAAGATTTTCGGCATCTACCCCCAGGAGATCCTGGCTCCCGCCCCCCTGTTAAGTGGCCTGGTCACAGGCTTTCGGGCCCCGCATGCCCGCTACGCTGAGATGAACAGGAGCGAGATTGAGCAAGAAAAAGCTTTAACCATCAACGCCGCCACACCAGATGGCCACCTTACTCTGGTCACTGGGCCTGGCCAGCAGGTCTTTCTCTTCAGCCACCTGGAGTACGGCCCCCAGGCTTTTAGCAAGGAATACCAGCGGGAATTATCCGCTATAGGAGGTGATGACCGGAAGCTAGCGAAACCGCAGCGGTATTTCGCGGATGAAGCCGCCATGTCCCTGCCCCAGTTTACCTGGGAAAGCAGCCAGCAGCACTTTTTTAAAAACTGGCTGCAAACTATCAAATAAGATTTAGAATTTTTTAGCGAATAATTTAAGGAGGAAAAAACTATGTCAACTGACCGCATTTATGGCAACATTTTGGAAACTATCGGCCACACCCCAATCGTTAAGTTAAACCGGGTCGTCCCGGAAGGATCTGCCGACGTCTACGTCAAGCTGGAATTCTTCAACCCGGGCGGGTCGATCAAGGACCGGATTGCCCTGGCCATGATTGAAAAGGCAGAAAAAGAAGGCAAGCTTAAGCCTGGCGACACCATCGTAGAACCAACTTCCGGCAACACCGGGATTGGCCTGGCCGCTGTTGCCAGCGCCAAGGGCTACCACTTGATCATCGCCATGCCGGAAACCATGAGCGAGGAAAGAAAGAAGATCATGCGGGCCTACGGGGCTGAACTGCTTTTAACCCCGGGCAAGGACGGGATGCCAGGTTCTATCGCTTTGGCGGAAAAGCTGGTTAAAGAAAAGGGCTACTTCCTGCCAATGCAGTTTGAAAATCCGGCTAACCCGGAAATTCACGAACTGACCACGGGCCAGGAAATCGTCAACGCCTTTGCCGGCGATTTGCCAGACGCTTTTGTAGCCGGGGTTGGTACCGGCGGCACTTTGACCGGGATTGGCCGGGCCTTGAAGAAGGCCGGCGACGTCAAGGTCTACGCCCTGGAACCGGCGGAATCCCCGCTTTTGAAGGAAGGCAAGAAGGGCCCGCATAAGATCCAGGGGATCTCTGCTGGCTTCATTCCAAAGACTTTAGACCAGTCTATCTACGACGGGATTGTCGAAGTTTCCAGCGATGATGCCTTTGCAACAGCCAGAGATGTTGCCCGCCTGGAAGGCTTTTTGCCAGGGATCTCAGCTGGGGCCAACATCCACGGGGCCATCGAACTGGCCAAGAAGCTGGGTGCCGGCAAGAAGGTAGTCACTGTAGCGCCGGACAACGGGGAACGCTACCTGTCAACGGCTCTGTACCAATAAGATAGATAATAGACAGAATTAAAAGTAAAAAAGATACAATAAAAGGCAATAAACAAAATAACTGAATCAATCTAATTTACTACTTAACATTTTACAGCTTAACATCAACAACTAATCACTTAAACTTCCCACACCAAAAAGA
>NZ_KV793168.1:0-9983 GCF_001808415.1 Lactobacillus sp. HMSC08B12
TACACAAGAATTTATACTGAACCTAAAAAAAGACAGCAGCCTAAGAGCTGCTGTCTAAAATAGTATTCTTTTGTAACTTGTTCTTTTCAGCTTAGTTTTCGCCGCGCACGAACTTGCTTGCTTGAATACCAGCTTGCCGGCCAAAGACTACAGTTTCAGCAACTGAGTTACCGCCGATCCGGTTGTTGCCGTGCAGGCCCCCGGAAACTTCACCAGCGGCGTAGAGGCCTTCAATCACCTTGTCGTCCTTGCCCAAAACCTGGGTTTCAAGGTTGATGTGCAGACCACCCATCGTGTAGTGGATGGCTGGGTGAATGTGGATAGCAAAGTACGGCGCAACTGAAATGTCGCGGTCCATCCCGGTAGTCCGGCCAAAGGCTTGGTCGTCTTGGTCCTTGACTGCTTCGTTCCAGCTGGCAACAGTTGCTTCAAGACCAGCAGCGTCAACGCCGATCTTGCCAGCCAGTTCTTCCAAAGTAGCCCCATGTTCTACCAGGCCGATGTGGTCGTAAAATTCAACTGCCTTAACGTGGTCACGGACGCCTTGGTCAAAGATGAGGTAGGCACCGTCTTCATTCAAGCCAGTGATGGCTGCTGAAACAACCTTCCGGGTGTCCAGTTCGTTGATGAAACGCTGGCCGGCCTTGTTGACCAAAATAGCGCCTTCGCCCCGGACAGCTTCCCCGATCAAGAAGGTCTTTTCACCATCAGTTTGCGCGGTTGGGTGAACTTGGATGAAGTCCATTTGCACCAATTCTGCCCCGGCTTCTTCACCCAGGATCAGACCGTCACCAGTAGCGCCGGCTTGGTTGGTCGTCTTGTAGCCTTCCAGGTCTGGCCGGTACTTCTTGATGATTTCCTTAGAAGCGCCGAAACCACCAGTTGCCAGGATAACAGCCTTGGCCATAACTTTCCGGCGGCCGTCTGGGCCAACGATGTCGATGCCAGTTACCTTGCCCTTTTCGTCTTGCAAAAGCTTAACAACCTTGGTCTTGTTGAAGACTGGAATCCGGGCTGCTTCAATGCTCTTCAAAAGGCCAGTGATCAAATAACCGCCAACTGGCGCCATAGATGCTGGCCGGTGGGCCCGCTTCTTGCTCATCCCCCCGGTAATCGTCAAGTCATCCAGCTCAACGCCATATTGCTTCAGCCAGTCGATTGCCAAAGCAGCGTGGTCAACGAAGTAGCTCAGCATTGCTTCATCGTTCAAGTTGCCGCCGCCCTTAAGGGTTTCCTGGTAAAAGTCGGCCTTGTTGTCGATGATGCCGTGCTTGAATTGAACCAGGGATTCAGCCGCGTTCATCCCTGATGAAGCCTTGCTGGTGTTCCCGCCCAAAACTTCGTTCTTTTCAAAAACAGCCACGCTGGCGCCGAGTTCATGTGCCTGCAAGGCAGCAGACAAACCGGTACCACCGGCCCCGATAACTACCAAGTCGTAGCTTGGGTTGACTAAATCGATTGGACTGGACTTAAATTCGTATTTTGCCATGATAGTTCCTCTACTCAATTATTTATTACTTACCTCCACATTATAAACCATTTTTTAACTTTTTAAAATTGAAAAGGCTATTTTTCAAAAATGTAAATTCTTTTCTTACTTTCAAAAAGGCAAAAAGAAAAGAATCTCCTGCAAAGAGAAGATTCTTTCCAAAAATTTCTTACCGATGCTGGTGGTTCAGCTTCTTGGCCAGGAAGTCGCCAACCACTTGCACGATAAAGATCATGATGACGACCAGGACAGTGGCCAGGAAGGTCACGTCGTTAGCGAAGTCGCGGTAGCCGTACTGGATGGCGGTCGTACCCAGACCACCGGCCCCAACGGCCCCGGCCATGGCAGTCAAGCCGATCAAACTGATGATGGAAACAGTTGACACCCGGATGATTTCTGACCGCGTTTCCTTGAGGTAGACGTCAAAAATAATGTCCCAGTTGCTTGCGCCCAAGCTCTGGGCTGCTTCAACCTTGCCCGGATCCAAGCTTTCCAAAGCGACCTGGACCTGGCGGGCATAAAATGGGAAGATCCCTAAAGTCAGCGGGACCAAGGCAGCCGTGTCCCCGATTTCCGTCCCGACAATCAAGCGGGTCAAAGGTGAAATGAAGGCCAAAAGGATAATGAAAGGAATGGCCCGCAAAATGGAAATCAGCTTGTCGCAGAAGTTGAACCAGAACTTGTTTTCCAAGATCCCGCCTGGCTCGGTCAAAACCAGGATGACCCCGAAGAAGAGGCCCAGGACCCCGCCGAAGATTGACGGCCAGAAGGTCATGTAGATGATCTGCAGAATGGAGGTGCCCCACCCGGTGTCCCCGGTCCAGCCCAAGTTGTAAATATTCGGGAAGTTCTGCGCGATCCAGTGTACCAAACCATTAATCATAAGCGGTTACCTCTTTCGTCTAATTCCGTTACCGTGATACCCTCATCGTTTAAGAACTTCAAGGTTGCCTTTTGCTTGTCAGCATCCCCCTTGACCGTGACCAGCAGGGTCCCGACCGGTTCGTCAGCCAGGACTTCCACATTGCCGTAGAGCATCGAAGCTTCCACGCCGACTTCCCGGTAAAGCTCGATGATGATTGACTTGGCCACATTGTTCAAGCTGTAGACCAGCTGGTAGAGGGCTTCGTTTTCAGCCAGGCTGATGTTGAGGCTCTTCAAGGTGTCAACTACAGCCAAAGAACCGCCGACGAACTTCTGGGTCAATTCAGCCTTTGGCGCCAGGAAGACATCCCGCAAGTTGCCGTTTTCGACAACCCGGCCGTTTTCCATGACCGCCACCTTATTGGCGATCTTCTTGACCGCGGCCATTTCGTGGGTGATCAAAACGATGGTCAAGCCCAGTTCCCGGTTCAGTTTCTTCAACAGGTCCAGGATCTGGATAGTCGTCTGCGGATCCAGGGCACTGGTTGCTTCGTCTGACAAAAGGATTTCCGGATCGTTAGCCAGGGCCCGGGCGATCGCCACCCGCTGCTGCTGGCCGCCGGAGAGCTGGGCCGGGTAGGCATTGGCCTTGTCTTCCAGGTCAACCAGCTTCAGAAGCTTGTGGCATTTTTCTTCCAGCTCATCGTCAGACAGGTCTGAGTGCTTGAGGGCAAAGGCGATATTTTCAATAACGGTCGTTTCATTAAGCAGGTTGAACTGCTGGAAAATCATCCCGATCTTCCGGCGGTGGGCCTGCAGGTCCTTGCCACTGATCACCTGTTTGCCGTCTTTGACAAAGTCAACACCCCCAACCACGACGTCTCCGGCCGTTGGCTTTTGCAAAAGGTTGATGGTTCTGACCAGGGTTGATTTCCCGGCCCCGGAAAAGCCGACGATCCCGTAGATGTCGCCTTTTTCGATGTGCAAAGTCACATCCTGCACGGCCTGCACATCGGTAGCCTTTTTCCGCTTAAAAGTCACACTGACGTGGTCCAGTTGAATAATGCTCATATGATCAAAGCTTCTTTCTAGGTTAAGTTAAAAATCTTAGAACTTGGCGTCCCAAGCCGCAACTTGCTTGATGCCGTAGTACTTCTTGTACAGCTGCTTGGTCTTTTCAGTCTGGTAAGCCTTAACGACTTCCTTGTAAGCCTTCTTGTTCTTGTCCTTCTTGCGGGCAACGATGATGTTGATCCATTGGTATGAGTCCTTGTTGATTGGTTCAACGTAGATGGTTTGCTTGTCGCCCAGGCCGGCTGGGTTAGCGTAGTCGTTGTTGACAACAGCAGCGTCAACTGACTTCAGAACTCTGGCAGCTTGTTCAGTCGCAACTTCCTTGATCTTGAAGTTCTTCGGGTTGCTCTTGATGTCAGCAACTGAGTACAGCTTGGTAGCGCTGGTCCCCTTCAGGGTGATCAGGCCAGCGTTCTTCAGAACCAGAAGCGCCCGGGCTTCGTTGGTCGCGTCGTTTGGAATGGCGATCGTTGCCCCCTTAGGCAGGGACTTCAGTGACTTGTACTTCAGTGAGTAAAGGCGGATTGGAGCGATGTAGGTCTTGCCGATGGCAACCAGGTTGCTCTTGTTAGCCTTATTCCAGTTGTTGAGGAAGTTGTAGTGCTGGAAGGCGTTAAGGTCCAGGTCCCCTGACTTCAAGGCGCTGTTTGGCTGGTTGTAGTCAGAGAAGTTCTTGGTCTTGACAATGATACCATACTTCTTCTTGGCAGTTGCCGCCACACTCTTCCAGATGGCCCGTTCAGCCTTGGTTGCCCCGACAGTCCCGACGGTTACCGTCACCGTCTTGGCGCTTTGCTGGCTGCCCTTCTTGCCAAAGGAGAAGAAGGCGATAACGGCAAGGACCACAACGGACACGATAGCGATAATAATGTTTCTTTGTTTCTTTTTTCTCATGATTAATACCTCCAGAAACACAGCAGCAATCCCGAAAAAGCGGCAGTCAAATTCGAATAGAAAAGAAAAAGCGCCCGTCCTTGATAAAGGACGAGCGCTCGTGATACCACCTTTAGTTCATTCATTACTTACGTAATAAATCTCACCAGCTGTCTCTGACAAATAGAAACAGCTTGCTTGTTTAACGAGAGCAACCCCGGCAGCGGCTAAATATCACCGCGGCATATCATTCCAAGCCCATGTTCACCGGAACTCTCCTGGCGGCTTTCACCATCTGCCGCCTCTCTGTAAAGGATCGTCACCCGACTACTCTGCTTTTCGAGATAACTTTTCTTAACTTGATGCTCTAAACTTATCATTATTTTTTAAGCAAGTCAAGCCTTTTTCTAAAAAAAACTGTTAAAGCTCGTCCCGGTCCTTGCCATAAGCGGCTAAAAGGTCCCGCAGCTTGGCGTCTTTCCCCTTCTCCGTCAGCACGTTGCTGACTTCTTTGATTCCGTCGCAGATCCGCGACATGATTCTGAAGAGGGTCATGCCGGCAAAGAAAAGGACGACAACCGTGAAGACAGCCCGGCCTGACAAAGGACTCAGCTTGAAGAAGCCAGGGATGAAGATGATTGACAAGATGATGCAGACCACCGACAGGGCCAAAACGCCCAGCTTGTACTTGTTAAGTGGCCGGGAGATCCAGAAGAGGACCATCAAGCCCACCAGGACCAGGAGAGCTGTTGACGCGGTAGCGACTTCATTGTCCCCGATATTGGTAAACTTGTTGGTCAAGACCAGGATGCTGACGGCCAGCCAGTCGGTAATCCCGCCTGGAATCGACTTGGTCAGGATATTGACCGTGAAATTGCCCCGGATCCGGGAATGGTTCTTTTCCAGGGCCAAAAGGAAGGACGGAAGGCCAATCGTAAAGCTGGAGATCAAGGTGATCTGGGCCGGCTTGATCGGGTAGTTGATCGTCAAGATCAAGGAAAAGACCGCCATCAGCAAGGAGAAGATGTTTTTGACTAAAAAGAGGCCAGCTGAACGTTCAATATTGTTGACCACCTGCCGGCCTTCATTGACCACCTGGGGCATTTTGGCAAAGTTTGAGTCCAGCAAGACCACTTGGGAAGCCTGAACAGCCGCGCTGTTGCCTGAAGCCATGGCAATGCTGCAATCAGCTTCCTTCATGGCCAGGATGTCGTTAACCCCGTCCCCGGTCATGGCCACGGTCTTCCCGATCTTCTGCAGGGCCTGGACGAATTCTTTCTTCTGCTCCGGCTTGACCCGGCCAAAGACATTGTATTCAGCCATGGCCTGCTCATATTCGCCTGGCTTGATCGTCTGGGCATCGATGTACTTCTCTGCCCCGGCAATCCCGGCCTGGCCGGCCACCCGGGAAACGGTGACCGGGTTGTCCCCGGAAATAACCTTGATTTCCACCCCTTGCTTGGCAAAGTATGCAAAAGTCTCCTTGGCCTCTTTCCGGATCGGATTGGACAAAAGGACGTAGCCCAGGACTTCGACCTCCTGGGTCAGGCGCTCTTTTTCATCTGCCAGTTCTGCTGGATACTTGGCAAAGGCCAGGACCCGGTATCCTTCTTCCGGGTAGCGGGCAAATTCTTCCTGGCAGGCTTTCAGCTGCGAGCGAAGGATCATTTCCGGCGCCCCCAGCAAAAGGGTGTAGCCTGCAAAAACCGCCCCGCTGTACTTGTTGACTGAGGTAAAAGGAATAATCCTTTTGGCATTGACCAGGGGCTGGTCCTGGCCAAACTTCTGGTTCAAGGCTTCAGCGGTGATATTGTCGACAGGCATGTTGGAAACGTAGGCGGCAAGCCGGTCTTCCAAATCATTTCCCGGGTAATTTTTTGCCGGGACGACTTTTTCCACCGCCATCTTCGGCTCAGTAATCGTCCCTGTCTTATCAACGCAGAGGACATTGACCCGGGCCAGGGTTTCCACGCTCTTCATGTCGTGCAGCATGACCTGGTTGCGGGCCAGGCGCATGGCGGCCAGCGCCAGGGCAACCGTTGTCAGCAGGTAGAGCCCTTCCGGGATCATGCCGATAATGGCTGCTTCCATGGAACTGATGGATTCAGCAAAAGACCGGTGGTTGAGGAAGTAGGCCTGGGCAAAAAGGGCTAGCCCCATTGGAATAATGATGATGCCAACCCACTTGATCAAGCGGTTGATGGCCCGGATCATCTTTGACTCTTCTCCCTCGCCCATGGCCTTGGCTTCCGCCGTCAATTTTGCGATGTAGGATTCGCTGCCCACCTTGACCAGCTGGGCCATGACTTCGCCGGAAACGACGAAAGAACCGGATAAGAGCTCGTCGCCAACTTCCTTGGCAATTTCATCGCTTTCCCCGGTTAAAAGGGATTCATTTACCCGGACGCTGCCGTCGACCACCTTGGCGTCGGCCGGGATCTGGTCACCAGCTTTCAAGAGGACTAGGTCTCCTTCAACCAGCTGGTCGATTGGCACCTGCCGCCTTTTTCCGCCTCTCAGGGCTAAAAGCTTGGTCTGGTTTAAAACCTGCAGCTTGCTTAAAACAGATTTTGCCCGGATTTCCTGGACGATCCCCACGATCGTGTTCAAAATGATTACCGGCAAAAAGGTCAGATCCCGGATATCCCCGGCAATCAAAAGCAGGATGGTCAAAACTAGGAAGATCAAGTTGAAGTAGGTAAAGGTGTTTTCAACGATGATCTGCCGGTTGGTCTTGAACTCATCATCAATGGTGGTGTTGACCTTGCCGGCCGCGCTTTTCTGCGCGACCTCCTCCTCGGTCAAGCCCGTCTCCAAATTTGTTTTCATAACACTCACATCTCACTTTTCACTGCTTGCCTGCTATTTTTTACGCAGGTAAGTCTCAAAGACATAGTCATACTTATTCTTACCGTCTGCCTGGTGGGCTTCACTCTTTACCAGGGCAAAAGCCGCCCAGTCAAGGTTTGGCATGTAGGTGTCAGCGGGAAAAATTCCCTTGATCCGGGTCACTTCCAGCTTGTCAACCTGGTCAGCCAGCAGGGCAAAGAGGCTGGAGCCGCCAATAACGCAGACTTCCCCCGCCTGCTCCTTCAGCCAGGCGGAAACTTCTTCTTCGCTTTTCAGCTGCAGAACTCCAGCTGGCAGGTCTAATTTCCTGGTGGAAAGGATGACATGCTGCCGGCCAGGCAACAGGCCCGGCAAGGACTCAAAAGTCTTTCTTCCCATCAGCATGGGGTGGCCCATGGTTTTTGCCTTAAAATGGGCTAAATCTGCCGGCAGGTGCCAGGGCAGGCGGCCCTGGTAGCCAATGGCGCCTTTTTCATCTTCTGCCCAAACGTAGCTAAGCATTTCTTCACCCTTTCTAAACGGCGACCGGGGCTTTGATTGTAGACCCGTGCTGGTAGTTGACCAATTTAATATCAGCCATTTCAAAATCAGCCACTTTTTTCTTCTCTGGATTCAGCCACAAAGTTGGCGCGTCAAACGGCTTTCTTTTCAGCTGCTCTTCCACTTGGGCAAAGTGGTTCTTGTAAATGTGGGCATCCCCAATAGTATGCACAAACTCGCCCACTTCCAGGCCGGTCTCCCGGGCAATCAAGGACAAGAGCAAAGAGTAGCTGGCAATGTTGAAGGGCACGCCTAAGAACATGTCGCCTGAGCGCTGGTAAAGCTGCAAGCTGAGCTTGCCGTCAGCCACGTAAAACTGGAAGAGGACATGGCACGGCGGCAGGGCGCTGGAAGGAACGTCTTCCGGGTTCCAGGCCGTTACGATCAAGCGGCGGGAGTCGGGATTGGTCTTGATCTGCTCAATCACGTCCGCGATCTGGTCGATAAAGCCGCCGTCCCGCTTACCCCAGTGCCGCCACTGGGCCCCATAGACGTCGCCCAGGTTGCCGTATTTTTGGGCAAAAGCTTCATCATCCAGAATCCGCTGGCAGAACTTTTGCATTTCTTCGTCATAGACTGCCTTAAACCCTGGGTCCTTTTGACTCCTAAGGCCAAAATCAGTCATGTCCGGGCCCTGGTATTCCGGGCTGGTCACCCAATTTTTAAAGGCCCATTCGTCCCAAATGTGGTTTTTATGTTCAAGCAAGAAACGGATGTTGGTGTCCCCCCGCAAGAACCACAAAAGCTCGCTCTTGATCAGGCCGAAAGGCACCCGCTTGGTCGTCAGGATCGGGAAGCCCTGGCTTAAGTCAAAG
The DNA here is from genome assembly GCF_001808415.1 of Lactobacillus sp. HMSC08B12. Lineage (NCBI taxonomy): Bacteria > Bacillati > Bacillota > Bacilli > Lactobacillales > Lactobacillaceae > Lactobacillus > Lactobacillus sp. HMSC08B12. The sequence goes on from NZ_KV793168.1 coordinate 8,506, forward strand.
CGCATCTGGGCCCCAAAGAGGCTTCTGGTTCCCGTCCCGGTCCGGTCATTTTTGTCATTGCCTTCCGTCATGATCTTTTTTAGTAAATCTAAATATGCTTGGTCTTGATTTGCCATTTCCTTGTCCTTTGCAAAAACTTTTTACTTCACTTCACCTTAAGTCTAACAGAATTTTTTACCGGGTGTTAATCTTTACAAAAAGCCCCGGCAGGATTAGCCTGCCAGGGCTTGTCTATGTTCTTCATTTTTCGCTTTATTTTACTGCTTTTTCGCTAATTCACCTTGAAAAAGGCCTTTTTCCCGGACAGGGTCCGCTCGATATCGGTCATGCTCTGGAAGAACATATTCTTGACCGCCATCTTGGTATAGTAGGCAGAGTGCGGGGACATGACCACGTTTGGCAGGTTGATCAGCTCCGTGTACTCGTCCGGCAGGGAACCCACATCCTCAAACTTGCGGCCGAAGATTTTTTCTTCCCCTTCCAAAACGTCCAGGGCGGCCCCGCCGATTTCATGGTACTTCAAGGCCACGATCAAGGCCGCGGTATCGACCAGTTCGCCTCTTGATTGGTTTACCAGGATCGCGTCGTCCTTCATCTTGGCAAATTCATTGGCGCTGAACATGCCCTTGTTTTCCGGAGTCAGCGGAATGTGCACCTGGACGATGTCGCTTTCCTTGATCAAGGTCTCAAAATCGACGAAGTCCAAAAAGGGCTCTAAAGAAGCATTGTAAACCGGGTCATAGCCGATAACTCTGGCCCCCAGGGCATGGTACATTTCCGCCGCAGCTGCCCCGATCCGGCCCAGGCCGACGATGCCGACCGTCTGGTTGAAGATCTCATCGCTCATCAGTTCCGTTGACCGGGTGAAGTCTCCCCGCCGCATCTTCCGGTGGTAGTAACCCCACTTGCGCAAGAGGTACATGGCCCCGGTCAAGCCGTTTTCCGCGATTGCCCGCGGCGAATAAGCCGGCACATTAGCAACGGTAATTCCGTATTTAGCTGCCGCTTCCAGGTCAATATTGTCCGCCCCCACCTTCCGCAAGGCCAGGTGCTTGACGCCGCCAGCCGCCAAGGGCTTAAGGTCAGACGCCGTCAAGGGCTCCTCCTGCTGGGTCGAAACCGCCTCAAAACCCTTGGCCAGCTCTAAATTATCGGCCGTCAAAGGGCTGTGGGTATAAGAAATTTCATCATCTGGGTGCTGGTCCTGCCACTCTTTTAAAAAAGCTTCTTCCACCGGCGTAACGCCGAACAAGTATGCCTTCATCTTTTTTCTCCTCAATAACTAACAAATTTCGTCAAACATCTTCTCGTTTATGCTGATTCTGGTATCCTAGGTTAAAAGCCTCATGCTTTTTATATATTATGGCAAAAAAATTAAAAGATGGCTAGAGAATTTTCTAGATATCGCATTTTTTAACACTCCTGTAATTTTTAACTAAAAAGCCAGAAAAAGGTTGTGACTGTTAAAAAGTATTAAT
>NZ_KV793169.1:0-6333 GCF_001808415.1 Lactobacillus sp. HMSC08B12
ATTCACGAGCTGGCTGAAATTGAAGCCCTAAGCCTTAAAGCTGCCCCAGTAGGCGCCGCCGTAGGCCCACTTAAGGTGGGCTGGCACTCCGATATAGTGCAGGGAGTAAGTGCCGTTAGTGTAGGAAACGTTAAAGCCGTAGTAGTCCCAGTCGCCGTCATACTTGCCGCCCTGGGTATTCATGAGGTCCCCCGCGTGCCCCCATTCCGTGTACTGGCTCAGCTGCTTGACCTTGCTCTGGTTAGCATAGCGGTAGCCAAACATCATGGTCTTCAAGCCAAAGTAGATGTCCTTCTTCATAGCCGTCATGGTCACCTGACTGCCGTCCTTAAAGCCGGCCATGTCTTCGACATAGTTGTAGTTGCTTGGCAATTTCAAGCCGACCCGGTTAGTGGCCCGGACGATCCCTGGCACATAGTGGCCAGTGGCGATGGTCTTCTTGTTTGCCACGTATTCCTTGGAAATTTCCAAGGCCAGCTTCTGGGTCCCCTTGCTGTACTTCCACTTCTTCAGGCCCAGCTTGGCCCGGGCCTGGTTGATCAAGCGGAGGGAGTAGGTCGCCAGAGTCTTGGACTGACTGGTATTCAAGTGGCCATTGGTCAATTTAACAATGGTCTTGTTGTCCTTGCTGGACTCTGACCAGGAACTTTGGTCAAAAGTATTGGCCTGCATCCCCTTAACGTTGATCTTCCGCCACTTCTTCAGCCAAGCCGCGTTCTTCTTGTTTTTCAGCCACTTCTTCTGCTGGCTCTTAGACAAGTTGGAGTACCAGTAGGCCTTCTTCAAGTTGGCCTTAGTATAGCCCTTAGGCAGGGTAAAAACCGCCTGCCGGCTGCTGGCTGCAACTGGTCTTACCTGGCTAGCCGCGAAAGCCGTCCCGATTGCCAAAACGGCTGCCGCGCTTACGAAAAATTTCTTCATCTTTGAACCTCTATTTCTCAATTCAAATCCTATCCCATCTCTTTTATTATACCTTGTTTAGCAGCTCTTTTCTCCACAAAAAGGCAAAGAAAAAGACGGTTCCCCGAAAGGAACCATCTTTGACCAGCAGCTGATTAGTACCAACCATTAGCTTGCCAGAAGGCCTTGGCTGCAGTCCATGAACCATACCGGCTTTGAACGTAGCTGTTGGCAACCTTTTCCTGGTTGGCGGCAGAAGTGTCACCATTCAAGTAGCTCAAGCTCAATTGGTACTTGCCGTAGTAGTTACCGTTTGAGGCAGTGTATGAGCCGCCGCTTTCCTTGCTTGCGATCCAAGCCTTAGCTGCTTCTTCAGATGATGATGAAGAAGTTGAAGTTGAGCTGGAAGTGCTTGCGGAAGCAGTTGAAGTTGAAGCAGAAGTGCTTGAACTGGTCGTGCTTGCGCTGTAGCTGGAAGTGTTGGCTGCGCCAGTATTCGCGCTGTAGCTGTAGTTATAGTTTGAGCCGTAGCCGTAGTTATTTGCTGATGAGCTGTAGCTCGTAGTGTAGCCAGTGCCAGTTGAGCTGGTCGTGCTGTTAGCAGTGTTAGTGCTGGTAGTATTCGCGTTGTAAGTGCTGTTTGAAGCAGTTGATGCTTCAGTGGTGTACTTGGCCATGATCCATTGGCGCTTGCCGATCTTGTACCACTTTTCACCTGAAGCGTCGCGGGCAGTCTTAACTACCTTCCATGAGCTGCCGTCCTTAACGGAACCGGTAACCGTAGCAGTGTAGTAATTTGACCAAGTTGCAATTGATTGTCCATCAATGTAGTCAACCGTTACGCTGTCACCGATGGTTGCCGCGTCTGCTTGACCGTTCGTGCCTAAGCCGATCGCTGCCACGCCAGTCAAAGCCAAGCCTGCAGCAAATACTGATTTAAGTACGTTAGATTTGATGTTCAAAAAAATTCTCCTTTGCTTGTCGCAAGCTCTCATCTGCCAAGTTACTTCTCCTTTGGCAAATTCCTTCTTGCTACTCTTATGTCATTTGACAGTCTATATGTTAACAGGGCCAAATTTCAAAACCATAGCAAAAAAGTAACGGTCCAGTTAAGAATAGATTACAGGGAAGACATTTTCTGTAACATTTGTAATATTTTACCCGGCCTTAACTGCCTTAAAATATTTGCCTAAAAGCAAAAAAGACATCATGCACACGCATGATGTCTCGCGATGGGTCGTCAGGGGATCGAACCCTGGACACCCGGATTAAGAGTCCGGTGCTCTGCCAGCTGAGCTAACGACCCAAATTGGGTTTATTTAACTAGCGCCTAAGCGCAAATGGGTCGTCAGGGGATCGAACCCTGGACACCCGGATTAAGAGTCCGGTGCTCTGCCAGCTGAGCTAACGACCCAAGTGGGCTACGGCTGACTTTCGTCAACCGACATTTATTTATTATACAGAAATGCGACAGGAATGCAAGCCTTTTGGCAAGATTTTTGCTCAAAAACTTCCTTTTCCTGTCCAGCCCGCCCTTTTCTTCCTTATTTCTGCCAAAAAGCACCCCGCGGGGCAACTTCCAGCCGGCGGATTCCATCCTTTAAACCCGCCTCTCTGACCGCCTCGACAAAGTCACTGATATGCTGGGGGGCAACCAGGCTCATAATGGTCGGGCCGGCTCCTGACAGGTAGGTCGCTACCGCCCCATGCTCATGGCCGACATTGCGGATGATCTCCAGTTCCGGCACCAATTTGCTTCTGTAGCGCTCATGGAAGAGGTCAGCCTCCATTAACTCCCCGGCCTTTTCATAATCCTGGGCAAAAAGGGCCGCTACCGCCGTGTTGGCCACGGCACTGGCCTGAACCGCCTCTTTAAAGGAAAGCTGCTTGGGCAAAACGGCCCGGGCATCGCTGGTCTTTAAGTTATAGGCCGGGATGTAGGCGATCATGGCAAAAGGTGGTACCGGGGCCTTGACGGCTGTAAAGTGGCCGTTGACCTTACAGCCGACAACCAGGCTGCCCAGAATGGTCGGGGCTACATTGTCCGGGTGCCCTTCCAGTTGGGCCGCAATTTCGATTTTATCATGGGGAGCCAGGTTGAGTTGCCCCAATTGGTCGGCCAGTTCAATCCCGCCCACGATGGCGCTGGAACTGGAGCCCAGGCCATGAGCCAGGGGGATGTCTGATTCCACCCGCAGGTGCTGGGGGGTTAAATCCGGCTTGACGCTTAAAGCCGCCTGGACGATCATATTGTCTTTCCCGCTTGGCAGGTCCCCTAAGTTATGGTCTACCTGCCAGTGGTCGCTCTCCCCGATTACTTCAATGGTTAGGTACAAGGAAATGGCCACCCCGATGGAGTCGAAACCCGGGCCCAGGTTGGCGCTGGATGCTGGAACTTTGATTTTCACGCTATTTCACCTCAATAATTGGCAATCGCTAGTTTTTAATCATTTTATCATGCTTTCCCTTTTAGAAAAATGATTTCCCCGTTATAATTAGCCATAAAGGAAAAAATCTTTTTTCAACCATTGTTACTAGTTTACAGATCACGCATCTGACTTTTAGGGAGGATTTATGATTTACCGCAGTACCCGCAGCCAGGGGCAGGAAGTTACCGCTGCCCAGGCAATCGTCCAAGGCCTGTCCCCAGATGGCGGCCTTTTCGTGCCTAAAGAATTTCCGGCTCCATTTTCAGCCGCTGCCTTAAAGGAAATTTTTGCCCTGCCTTACCAGGATATGGCTAAAAAGATCCTGGCCCTCTTCTTGACTGACTACAGTGCAGAGCAGCTGGCAGAGATTGTTAAAGGCGCCTACGGCCAGCAATGGGATGACGACCGGATCGCCCCGCTGACTGATAAGAAGGCCGGCAATTACTACCTGGAGCTCTTCCACGGGCCAACCCTGGCCTTTAAGGACGTGGCCTTGCAGTGCCTGCCCCGCTTGATGAAGACAGCCTTGGAAAACTCAGACGACCACAGGGGGATCGTGATTTTGACCGCGACTTCCGGGGACACCGGGACCGCCGCCATGCGGGGCTTCCAGTCCTTAGCCAAAACCCGGGTCATCGTCTTTTACCCTTACCAAGGGGTGGCCCCGATCCAGCTCAAGCAGATGCTGAGCGAAAACAGCGACAACACCGTGGCTGTAGCGGTTGAGGGCAACTTTGACCAGGCCCAGACCAGGGTCAAGCAGATTTTTAACGACCCGGACATGAACAGTTTGCTGGCTGACCACGATTTGACCTTCTCCAGCGCCAACTCCATGAATGTTGGCCGCCTCTTGCCCCAGGTCGTCTACTACTTCGCCGCCTACAAGCAGCTGCTGGACCAAGAAGCCATTGCCTTTGGCGATCCCGTCAATTTCTCCGTGCCAACTGGCAATTTCGGCGACATTCTGGCCGGCTATTATGCTCAAAAACTGGGCCTGCCAGTCGGCCGCCTGATCTGCGCTTCCAACAAGAACAATGTCTTAACCGACTTTTTCAAGACGGGCAAGTATGACAAGAAGCGGGACTTCTACGTGACCAACTCCCCATCCATGGACATCCTGGTCTCCAGCAACCTGGAGCGCCTACTCTTTGACCTCTGCCAGGACCCGGCCACAGTCAAGTCTTTGATGGAGCGGCTGAATACAAAGGGCGAATACCAATTGCCAGAAGACATGCAAAAGAAGCTTTCCGGCTTCTGGGCCGACTACGCCACTCCAGAAGAAATCGAAGGCGAAATCAAGCGGGTTTACGAAGAGAGCGGCTATGTCATCGACCCGCACACGGCTGTTGCTTCTTTAGCCGCCAAGCGCTTTAAGGAAGAAGACGATAAACCAACTGTCGTCCTCTCTACTGCCAGCCCTTACAAGTTCCCGGAAACCGTCTACCACGCCATCAGCGGGCAAAATGTTAAGGAAAAAGGCATGCCAGCCCTTAAGGAACTGACTGACCTAACCGGCCCTGCCCCAAAGGCCATGGAGGCCTTCTTAGGCCACAGCTCCCGGGAAATCGTCATCCCGGCTGATAACATGGCAAACGAAGTCAAGCGGCAGCTGGATCTGGACTGATTTTTGCTAAAAAAGAGAATAGATAAAGAAAAAAGCAGCTGAGGATTTACTCCTGAGCTGCTTTTGCCATGTAATTGAAAATAAAAAGAAATAAATTCAAAATAAAAAATGGAGGATACAGGGCTCGAACCTGTGACCCTCTGCTTGTAAGGCAGATGCTCTCCCAGCTGAGCTAATCCTCCATATGACCCGTACGGGATTTGAACCCATGTTACCGCCGTGAAAGGGCGGTGTCTTAACCACTTGACCAACGGGCCATTTATTTTGCTTGGCCTTTTCGCAAGGCACGACTACTAGTATACCCGATCCAGGAGAAAAAGCAAGGGCTTAGGACAAAAAACTTATTATTTTTATTTGCAAAAAGCACTTGCACTTTTCCCTGCCTTTGCTATACTAGTAGATGTGCTTGCGGGCGTGGCGGAATTGGCAGACGCGCAAGACTAAGGATCTTGTGACCGCTTTTGGTCGTGGAAGTTCAAGTCTTCTCGTCCGCACCAAGCGAAAGGAACTGGTTTACCCAGTTCCTTTTTTTGTTTCCCCTGGAGTCTTTTTGCTAAAATCTACTTAGAGTGATAAGCAAAAAACAAAAAAAATTTAAGGAGAAAAATATGACTGAATTAAACTGCCGCTTGGCAACGGAAGCTGACTTGGCTGCCCTCTGCCAGTTCTACCAGGACATCTGCGCCCACCAAAAAGAGGACCAGTTCGGGGCCGACTGGCACTGGGGAATCTACCCTACTGAAAAAGACATCAAGGAAGCCATTGACCAAAAACGGGCCGTGGTCGGCATCAAGGACGGCAAGATTGCCTCAGCTGGCATCTTAACTGTCGGCAACGACCCACTTTATAGCAATTTTGCCTGGCCAACCGCCGCCAAGGATGATGAAATCGCGGTTCTTCACCTCTACGGCGTCCACCCATCCTTCCGCCGGCAAGGGCTCTCCTCTTCCCTTTTATCCTTCATCAAAGACCGGGCCAAGGGGCTGGGCTGCACGGCTATCCGCTTGGACAGCATGGACGGCAACGTCCCTGCCCGCCGCCTCTATGAAAAGAACGGCTGGCGCTTTGTCAGCCAGGAAACGGTCCACTACGACGATATCGGTGACACCAAGGTCGACCTGCTTGAATTAGCCTTATAATTACAAAAATCCACAAGCCAGGCTTGTGGATTTTTTCTCTGTTCTTATTTGCTTCTTGCTATTCCTTGTTATTGATTTTTTCCCGCCATTCCTTGGCCCGCTGGTCCGGCAGGAACCACATCAGCATGACTAAAGCCATGAAGACCGAATTCAAAAACATATCCATTAATATTCAAGTGGACACTAATGAACACATTCTTGTCCTCTAGCTGAAGCTAGAGGATTTTTTTAGGCTTTTTCA
>NZ_KV793170.1:0-23353 GCF_001808415.1 Lactobacillus sp. HMSC08B12
ATCAAGATTTAGTAAGTTTTATGATTCGGAGAAAAGAGGACAAATTATGACAACACACGGACGTTCATCCTGCACTTCAATCTTGATCGGGAAAAAGGCCAGCCTTGACGGCAGCGTGATTATTGGCCGCAATGAAGACTCACGGACGGCCTGGCCCAAGCACCTGGCCTTCCACCAGCGGCAAGCAGGAGCCCAGACTTTCAAGTCACATGATAACAAGTTCACAATTGATTTGCCAGAGGAGGCCTTTGCATATTCATCCACTCCAGAATGGACGAAAAAGTACGGGCTTTTTGAAGAAGACGGGATCAATGAGTACCATGTGGCAATGAGTGCTCCGGAAAGTGCTTATGCCAACGAGCGGGTTCTGGCCATCGACCCCTTTGACGCTGAAAAGGGCCTGCTGGAAGAAGCCATGGTGACTATTGTTTTGCCTTACGTCAAGACGGCCCAAGAAGGGGTCAAGCGCTTGGGCGAAATCGTGGAAAAGTACGGGGCGGCTGAATCAAACGGGATTCTGTTTGCGGACAGAGACGAGGCCTGGTACTTGGAAATCGGGTCCGGCCACCACTGGGTTGCCCAGAGAATTCCGGACGACTCCTACACGGTGGTTGCCAACCAGCTGTCAATTCAGGAGATCGACTTTAAGGATCCGGCCAACTTCCTTTATTCAGCCGGCCTGCAGGAATTCGTTTATGAGCACCAGCTGTGGCCAAAGGAAGCCAAGTTCAACTGGCGGGAAATTTTTGGCACGAGAAGCGAGAGCGACCTGCACTACAACACCCCGCGGGTTTGGTACGGGCAAAAGCTGCTGACCCCGTCAGTTAAGCAGGAGCCGCAATCTTTTGACCTGCCATTTATTCAAAAGGCGGACCGGCCGCTCAGCGTCCAGGACGCCCAGACGGTACTGGCCAGCCACTACAGCGATACGGAATATGACTTGACCAACCCGAAGAACGCGGGCCAGGCAAGCTTCCGGCCGATCGGGGTGGCGACGACCCAGGAATCCCACCTCTTGCAGCTTAAGGGCGAGGACATGTACCACTGGCTGGCCATGGGGGTTACGGCGCAGAGCGTCTACATTCCCTTCTTCCCGCAGGGGACCAAGGTGCCTTACATGTGGGGCAATGGCAAGGTCGACTACAGCCCGAACTCTGCCTACTGGATCTTCAAGCTGGCTGGGGTTCTGGTTGACCGGAACTGGGGCAAGTACGGCAAGGAACTGGCCAACGCCCAGACGGAAGCCAAGGAAAAGGTCCTGCGCCTCCGCCATGAATACGACCAGAAGCTGCATGCTGACCCAAGCCAGGCCACGGCGATCGCGGATGAGGCCAATGCCAAGATGGCCAAGACGGTGACGGACATCTACAACAAGCTGATCAGCAACTTGATTACCCAGCAGACGGGCGATTCCCCGCTCAGCTTCCAGATGGACCCGAACTTGTAAAAAAGCATATTAAAAAAGGCGTGAAAGTGCACCATTGCTGCTTTCGCGCCTATTTTTTGCTGTTCTAACTTCTATTTTTCATTTTTGCAGATTGAAATGATATTTGACGTACTTGCCTTTTTGGGGGTTAACGAGCAAATAGAGATATTGCTCATTGCCGTTTTTCGGGGCTTTGACCTGGACCTTGTTTACGCCGGATCGCAGGCGGCTAGTTGCTTGACCATTGATTTTTAAAGAGTCGATCATTGTCGCTCCCTCTTTCAGCCCTTGATAAAGGTAGAAATCATTTCTGGACAGCTTCTGCCCAGTCTTGGCCTTGACGTAGATGGTTGCCAGATAGTTGCCTCCTTCAGTCTTGCCCTGCCCGCTTTTGACAGCCAGATTCTGGCTAACCTTGCTATAGGCAGTCTGACTGACTTCAGTTTGGGAGACCTGCAAGTTCTGGTAGACTTGGTCGATATGTTTTTTGCTTAGGAAAAGGCCCAGCAGGCACAAGAGAAAGATTGCAGAGAACCAGATTCCTTTATGCTTCAACTTCATGATCTTGCTCCAATTCTTTGACAATCTTGCCTTCACTGTAGACGAAGATGTGGTCGGCGACCCGGTTAAGGAAGTCTTTGTCATGGCTGGAGACGAGGATGGTCTTGCCCTGGTCCTTCAATTCCAGCAGGAGCCGGGCCAAAAAGTCCTGCCCATCTTCGTCGAGGGCATTGGTTGGCTCATCAAAAAGGAGGATCTGCTTGTCGCCTAGGAGGGCGGCCGCGATCAAAAGCCGCTGCCGCATGCCCAGAGAATACTCTTTCAGTTTCAAGGGATTGGCTGGATCCAGGCCTACCCGCTGCAAGATCGCTTCTGCCTGGCTGCTTTGGTCATCGTTCAAGACTTTGAGCAGGTTGAGGTTTTCCAGGCCGGTTTTGTCTTCCAGCAGGCCGTATTCAGAAATCGCGAAGACGGTGTCCGGGGCAAAGATGACGTCCTGGCGGATTTTTTTGCCCAAAACTTTGACAGTCCCGGAGTTTGGCCGGATAAAGCCGAGAACGGTTTTGAAGGTCACGGACTTGCCTGACCCGTTGGGGCCTCGGAAGCCATAAATTTTGCCAGCATCAATGCTGAAGGAAACGTCATTAAGGGCCAGTTTGTTTTTAAAGCGCTTAGTGACATGGTCAACTTCTATAATTTTCGTCATTTTTTACTCCAAAGAAAAATCGATATATTTTATCATTTGGCTGAGAATCCAGGCTGCCAACAGGCAGAGGCAAGAACCAAGCAGACCGTCTGCCCAGTGAGCTGAGTAGCGCAAATACATCAAGCTGGACAGAAAAGGCAACTGGTTGACCAGAATCGCCAGTATAAATGCTGCCGCGTACAGTCCCAGATCCAGCAAGGATGAGACAAAGAACTGCAAACTGGCGTACAGGGCAGTCAATGCCAGAAAAATCAACAGCATTTCTAAAGAAAAGATTAGCGGCAAGCCACCAAAAAGCTGCCAAGTCAGCCAAATCATGACCGTCAAGCTGGTATTCATAAAATAAATCGTCGCCAGATAGCTGCCAGCAGGAACCCGACTAACAATTGGATAGTCCTTCAGGAAGAGCTCCCGGGGGCTGTCACCAATGATTAAAAAGACAGCCAGCATTATAAAGAGCCAGTCAAAAGGAAAGACGATTGCTCCTGGGACCTGCAAAACGCCGGAAAAGAGCCGGATCCCGGCCATCCCCTGCCAGCTTTTAAAGGTCAAAAGCAAGAGCATTGCCGGATAAACGATAAGAAAGCGGAACTTGATGTTATGCCAGTACAGCTGCAAGTTCCTTGTTAATAGGGTCTTGTTAAGCATATTTGACCTCCTGGTAGAAGGCCCGGCTGGCCAGATAGTAGTAAAGCAAGAGGTCATAAGCCAAGTAGACTGCCGGAGCGGTCACGAAGAAGCCCTGGCCAGGAACAATTGCCAGACCATGATTTAAGAAAACAGACCAGCCCAACCGGTCCAGGCAAAAGGCATCCAGCAAAAGCAAGGCTTCAATTGCCGCTCCAGCCCGCAATTTACCAGCCAGGAAGATCGCGGTCTCTAAAAAGAAGAGCAAGGCAAAAACGCCTAAATAATGCGCCAGCAAGAGCAAGGTTTCTAAGCCGATTTGTGAAGCCAGTGGCGCTTTCGTCACAAAAGCTGAAATCACGAAGCTGAGTAAAAAGCTGCTGATGAGCAGGATGGTTTCAAGAATGGTATAGATCAGCAAGTACTGCCGCAGCCGCTTCTTCAAGGTCAAGTAGAAAAATTCAACGCTTTGAGGGCGGCTGAAGAAAAGCAGGCTGCTGACTATCAGCAAAGGGGCAAAGAAATAAAGCTGGTTGTGAAGATTGCTGACAGTCAAACGGGCATTGCTTAAAGCAGGCGTGCCAGGCTCAACGATTTTTGCATTTGACAGAATCAAAATTGTGTAAACCCCTGCCCAGATCAGCACAAACAAGATACTTTTTATCGCCAGCCAGGATCCGCTCTTTTGCCGCAAGTAGTTAACTAAAGACATGGCGTCTTACCCCATAAAGATAGATCAAGCTAAACAGAAGCGTTCCTAAAAGTAGCTCTGACAGAGCTATCGATAAAGAAGGAATGTAAAGCGGGCAAACTGGTATGACAAAAAGGTTTGGCGAAAAAAGTGCCGAAGTCGTTGCTGCTGAAAAGGCGTTAAGAATCAACGACAACAGGAAGGCCATGGCTACATCAGTAAAATAATTGCTGATAAAGCACGTTACAGCCAAAGAAATGGTAGCGGCCAAGCCCCCGGCAAGTCCTGCCAGGAATAGGTAGAAAGCTACGTGCAGCAAGGGATTTGAATAGTACAGACCAGCAAGATAGGTTAAATCTGACGTAACACCCGCGCTCATATTTAAAACAGGATCTGGCTTCATATTAGGCAAGCTGCAGTAATAAAGCACAAAGTCCAGGAGCAGCGGCAAGGATACTGTCAAAAAGCCTGCCAAGAAGCTGATCCCCAAGTGGGAAAGGCTGTACTTTGCGACTCCTTGTTCTTTAACCGCATGCTTGATAAAACCACTTTTTAGATCTTGATAGAAAAGCTGGTTGGCTGTCAAACAGGCTAACAATGGCAACAAAGTATAATAAAAAGTTGTCATTGCAGCAGTATCATAGCCAATCCATCGTGTATACGGCGTGAAAAAAGTAACGTTTCCATCTAGCTGTGGTTTAATTACGAAATAGTCAGAAATAAAATGAGAAAGCACAATTATCGTGCCTATTACTATCCCTATATACACTTTTGGCGACTTTAGTCGCTCTCTAATATACACAATTATCCTCCTCCATATTGAACAATTAATAGTCAATAAAAATTGTAGTTCTGTCATCTCTTGTTTACAAGTTAAGATTTTATTTAGATGAAAATCACTTTTTTATTATGTTAAATACAAAAACAGGCGTGAACCCGCATCCCTGCAGCGTTCACGCCTTTTTCTTCATCTAAATTAATGGTAGCTGATCGTCTGGACCGCTCTTTTGGCATTGATCTCCCTAAAGAAGACCGGTGCCGAGACCCCTTTCAGGATACGGTCGTTGGTATAAGTCACGATCACCGTATCGTCGTAGCCGAGACCGCGGAGCAGCTTGCGGTTCATCGTCGCCAATAGCTGCCCCTTTTTAACTTCCTGGCCGGCTTCAACTAAAATGTCGCAGCCGACCCCGCCTAGCTCTACCGTATTCAAACCCAGGTGGATCAAGAGATCCAGTCCTTCCTTGGTCCGGATGCCAATCTCATGGTTGGTCGGAAACAAAGAAGTAACCGTGCCGTTCAAGGGAGCGTAGATCAAGTCGCTGGACGGCTGAACCGCGAAGCCCTCGCCCAGTCCCTTGCTAGCAAAAATCTCATCGTTGACGTCCTCGAGCGGGAACAACCTGCCCTGGACCGGAGCCAGAACCTTGCTCAGCCGGGCCCTGCTCTTTAGCAAATCAAAAATTCTAAACATAAATCAACCTCAAAATGATATTCAGACTAAAATATGTAAGCGGAATCATCACTGTCTAGTTTATCATTTTGATGGTAGTTTTGCTATATGTTCCCGCTAACAATTGTCATTTTCCTAACGGAGCAGCCGTTTTGGCCGCCATTTCGACCTTCCAATTATATTCGTCAACCAATTTGTCCATTTCATGCCGGAACCTCCGTGAAAAGCTGAGGCTCTCACCATTTAGCATGACAATAGTCCGTTTGCGCAAGTTGATCGCCACTACATTTTTGGGGTTTATCAGACAAGACTGGGATATCTTAGCCAAAAAATCATTTTCTTCATCAACTCTTCCCGCTTCATCCTTGTAGCGCTTTTGCGCAGGGCGAATCAGATAGCCATAAATAAGCTTGGCCGTGGTTGACATGTCTTGGTACTTTTCATCAGTGAACAGCTTGCCATTTAGGACAATGCTGGTATTCCGGAGGTCTAGTCGGGCTGGACCATCGTCCTAACTGTAGAATAGGGGATTCCTGTTTCTTTAGCAATGCCTTGCCAACTTAATTTGGACTGCAAGATCTTTTGATAGTCCAAGCTGGTGCTGCTTAGACCGTTCAGTGTCTTCGTATCGTTTGCATCAAGCAACTACATTAAGCTGCTGCAAAGCCTTGCCAATCATCCGGCCGTATGGTGATACAAGCTGGAAACATGTCGACAGTTCATTCAGCCCAAGCCGGAGATGGTCAAAAAGCTCCTAAACACTAACCCCCTGGTTGATTTTCATCTAACCAAGGGGTTTTCTTGTCAGTTATTTAGTTTAGATTTTTTGCTTAACTTCTTGCACGTGGACAACCAGGACCTTCCGCAACCAAGGCAGATCGGCTTTCATGAGGTCAAAGTACTCGCCGGCTTCAACGAATTCGCCAGTAGCATAAACGTGGTAGCCGCGGCCTGGACCTTCAGTGCCTTCAAACTTCATGGAGCCGAAGGTCAGGATCAGCTGGCTGTTTTGAGCCGCAATATCTGCTTCAATCGACCGCATCCCAGCAGCAGGCACGAGGAAGGTTGAGTCATCAACCACCTTGATGTAGCTGCTCCAGGTGTTGACCACATGAGCTGGACTGGCTTGGTAGGAAACGATCGTTACTGGTTGCGGATCGCTGATTACCTCCAAAAAGTTTTGGGTTAAAGTAGTGCTTTCTTCTAACATATTTAAATTCTCCTTTTCTTCTTGTTGTAGATATCATAAAATGAAAAGGTGACAATTTACGGCACCTTTTAGCAAAAATAAGGAGAAAAAATTAAAAAAATCTGAGCGGCTTAATCAAGAGCTGATTTTTTTAAGTGACAAGAAGCGCTTTAACCTGCAGGACCTAATGGACAGCTTTCAGATTTCCAAGCGGACGGCCCTAAGGGACATTGCCAGCCTGGAGGAACTTGGCTTGGCCTTATACGCCGAAGCAGGCCGGGCTGGCGGCTATTCACTGATTCAAGAGGACCTGCTGACCAAGATATACTTCAATTCGGATGAGGTTGCCGCGATATTTTTCGCGCTCAAAGCCATGGAGCAGCTAAAAGAAACCCCGTTTAACGAATCTTTCCAGATGATCAGCCAAAAGCTGCTCAAGAACCTGGCAGCGAGCCGGCAGCAGCAGGCCTTAGCCTCACAAGCAGCGGTTTCCTTCTTCAACACCCCGGCAGTTCACCACAACCCTTACTTGCGCCTGCTGATGGAGTCAATCCTGCACGACTCCCTGGTCCGGGCCAACTTCAAGGGCCAGCAAGTCCTGCTGCAACCCTGCCAACTCTTTTTTAGGGATGGCAACTGGTTGTTTGCGGCCTATGACTTGGTGGGCCAGGCCTTTTGGAACTACCGCTGCGACCAATTGCAGGATTGTACTGAGCAGGCTGCCGTTCCTAATAAGCTTAGTTTGGCTGAATTGAAGCAAAAGCAGCTAGAGTTTGAACACGACAATTCAGGCCAGGAATTTAAAATTCTCCTCAACCACCGGGGCCAGGAACATTTTTTGAAAAATCTCTACCCAAATATGCAGCTTGAGCATGAAGGCGGGACTACTTATTTGACCGGGTCATATACGCCACGCACCTTTGAGTACTTAATTGACTATCTCTTGACTTTTGGACTGAATGCGAAAATCATCACGCCAGAAGAGCTAAGAAGGAGCTTTAAAGAGCGGCTGGCTGCCATACTTGACCAATACAGCTAAAAAGCCCCTAATTGGACTATATTCCAATCCAATGTCATTAAGTTAAGGGATTGACATCTAAAAAAGAACCGTATTATCCAAAATTTGGGTAGTACGGTTCTTTTGACTTTTGTAGGATTCAGAATAAAAATAAACGTGGAAGTGTCATTAGCACTCCCACGTTTATTTTTCCATCCCTAACGACCTCACATTTCTCACTCGTTTTCTTATTTAATCACAACCTTTTTCCAGATTTTTCCGCCAAAAATTCAAATCCGGTCATTTTTCTGCGTATCCGGTCAAAAAAGGCCCCGCCTGAGCGGAGCCTTCTTCTGTTATTTTCTTTGTGTCAACTGCCCGTCCATCATGTCATAGATGTGGTCAGCGTATTTTTCCAGCCGCGGGTCGTGTGTGACCAAAATGATCGCCTTCCCGTCATCCTTGGCCAGCTTCTTAAACAAGCGGCCGACTTCTTCCACCCGTTCACTGTCCAGTGATGCCGTTGGCTCATCAGCCAGTAAAATCTTCGGGTTGGCGTACATGGCCCGGGCGATTGCCACCCGCTGCTTCTGCCCGCCTGACAAGTTCTCCGGATACTTCTTGACCAGGTTCTCAATCCCCAGGTCAGCCAAAAGATCCTTTAATTCTTCCTGGCGCAAGTTGCCGGTCTTCTTCACCTTGTCCACCAGCTGGAACTGTTCCTTAACCGTCAAGTAAGGCACCAGGTTGTAGGCCTGCAAAATAAAGCCCAATTTGTTCAAACGCAGGCGGCTGCGGTCCTTTTCCTTCAACCGGCTGATGTCCTGGCCGTCGATTTCCACCTTCCCGCTCGTCGCGGTCTGCAAGGCACCCATAATCGTCAGCAGGGTGCTCTTCCCGGCCCCGCTTGGTCCCATCAACAGAACCACGTTGCCAGTATCCGCGCTGAAGTCGACCCCCTTGAGGGCAACCGTCGCTGCATCCCCCTGCCCGTAAACTTTTTTCACGTTCTTAATTTCAATCGCTGCCATCTTAGCCTCCAATTGCCTGTACCGGGTCAATCTTCAAAATCGTTCTAACTGGGTTAAGCCCGCCCAGCAGACCCATTACCAACATCCCGCCGATCGTCGCCACGAAAATCCCTGGCGTAAAGGCCATCGGAACAGATGCCGGTATCGCGGCCGCCGTGCCCCAGATTGCCAAAAGAGCCAGGACCAAAGCGCTCGTTACCAAAAGCAGACTCTGGCTGACCGTGGCCCAGATCAAAGTCTTGGCCGGCACGCC
The DNA here is from genome assembly GCF_001808415.1 of Lactobacillus sp. HMSC08B12. Classification (NCBI taxonomy): domain Bacteria; kingdom Bacillati; phylum Bacillota; class Bacilli; order Lactobacillales; family Lactobacillaceae; genus Lactobacillus; species Lactobacillus sp. HMSC08B12. The sequence goes on from NZ_KV793170.1 coordinate 8,875, forward strand.
CTGTGCCCGCAGAACCGCGTAGTTCGGCAGCTTCTGGATAGTCAAAATGTACAGGAAGACTGCCACGATGGCCAGGGAAATGATGAACATGAAAGCAATCATCAATTCAAAAGTCATGTTCTGTTCAGAGTGGCCCGGCAGTTTTTGCGTAAATTCCTTAATCCCGTAAGTCTTGAAGTTCTTCCCCTTAACAGACAGCTTCCGCTGGGAAATGATCCCGGAAGCTTCAATCCCCGGTGCCACGTTCTTTAATTCCTTCCATGCCGGCAAAAAGCCATACATGATCGGTTCAATATTAATCTTGGCATCCTTGACGAAGCCGACGATCGTGTACTTGTGGTCTGACCCGTTCAAGGTCACCTTGTCGCCCAGCTTGTAGCCCTTGTCCTTAAAGCTGCTGTCAGCCGTGACTTCGTACTTGCTCTTAGCCCGTCGGCCAGCAATTACATCCTGGTCCTTGTAGATAAATTCGCCCTTCTTAACCCCCATGTACTGGGCGTTAATCCCGGTCTTGCCCTTCTTCTTGGCCACTACCTGCAGTTCGCCGACCACGGCTTCCTTGTCAGTCAGGTCGATCTTCTTCAAGTCGTCCTTGGTCAAAATCGAACTGTTCATAAACAGGTTGGCGTTCTTGTTCAAGACCATGCTCTTGGTCTGCCAGCCTTCCAAAGCCACCGTGTTTTCCCGGGCCAGGCCGTATGCCAGGCCCCAGGTTGCCAAAATCATGTACGCGATCAGAAAAATCATGAAGACGATCAAGCCGTACCGCATCTTTTCATGCTTGATCTCTTTTAGTGCTAAAAACATTTTTTCTGCTTTCTTCCTTTCTTATGTCTTTTCCCAGCTTGCCTATTTATGTTGGCTAAAGAGCTTCTCTAAAGCCTCATGCTCCCGGTCTAAGTAAAAATCTGCCTTGTCCGGGTCCAGCAAGGCTTCCTTGATCGCCTCGTGTGACAGGGCCATGGCCGCCCAGGCACAGGCCGGCATCTGCTTGTTGGGCCTGCTGCTTGGCAAAAGCGCCTCGTTAGCCGCGTAGTGCAGGCGGATCAAGTCATAGTACTGGCTGCCAGTAGCCTTGGTCACAAAGTCCTTGGTCATCTGATAGAGCTCGTCTGCCCCCATCCGGCCGGTCAGACCCGTGTGCAGGTCCCGCATAGCCAGCTTGAACAGGTACTGGTAAGCATCCGTCAAATCCTCAAAGTACTTGTAAAAGGCCCCCCGGGCAATCCCGGCTTCCTTGACGATCCGCGCCACCTGGGCGCTGGCCAAAGTATGGGCGCTGAATTCCTTGAGCAGGGCCTCTGTTACCCGGTCCTGCTTGTCTTTACTTAAATTCTCAAAAGTTGCCTTGACCATTTTTCACCTCCGTGACACCGTGTCACCTTCAACTGCTTTCTAGTATATACCTGAAGTGACATCGTGTCAACATAAAAAGTGACGCAGTGTCATTTTTCTTGCACAAAAAAGGGCTGCCGGAGCAGCCCTTCCCTGTGATAATTAATTTGTGAAGCTTAAAAATTAAAATGTTGTTTTGTTGTTTTGTTGTTTTTATGTACTTACTGTTAGGTACTTGTTCTTTTCGTTTTTTGGTTAATTCTTGATTTGCTTAGTTGACTAGTTCTTGATTATTTTTGCTTCGGATTTTTGAAGCTTGCCGCGCGGAGGGAGCCGTGCTTTAGTCTAACGGGAAGATCTTGTCTGGGTTAAGGATGCCCTTAGGATCGAAGAGGCCCTTAACCTTTCTGAGCAAGTCGGTGTAGTCCTTGCCGTAGAAGTCTTCGTAGTAGTTCTGGCGGGCGTAGCCAACCCCGTGTTCACCGGACATGTTGCCGTCCACTGACTTGGCGGTCTTGTAGAGTTCGGAGATAATGATGTCGCCCTTCTTGGCAAATTCGTCGTCAGTCATATCGTCTGAGCAAAGGTAGATGTGCAGGTTACCGTCGCCGGCGTGGCCGAAGTTAGGAATCCGCATGTCTTCTTCCTTTTCCAGTTCTTCGATCCGGTGCAGAACCAGCGGAATCTTGTTGATCGGCACGGAAACGTCGACTTCGTCCATCTTAGGAGTTGACTTTTGGATGGCCAAAAGCAGCTTTTCACGGGCGTCCCAGATGGTCTTGGCTTCGTCTGATTCAGCGTTCAAGACAGTTTCCTTCAAAGCGTGGAATGGCTTGACTGCTTCCAAAGCTTGAGCCAATTGGGCTTCAGCGTCGCTGGCCGTGAAGGAGTCGATGCCCAGGATGATGAAGCCGTCGCCTTCCTTGATTGGGAAAGTAGCGTCGTAGTACTTTTCCCACAGGTTCAAGACCTTGCGGCCCATGTATTCAACAGTGGTTGGCACAACGCCGGAAGCCAAGATAGCTGGCACTGACTGGATGGCATCGTCCAAAGTCGGGAAAGAAATGATGGCGTTCAAAGCGTGCTTTGGTCTTGGGTAAAGACGGAGAACAGCTTCAGTGATCACGCCCAAAGTCCCTTCAGAACCGATGATCAGGTCCTTCAAGGAGTAGCCGGATGATGACTTAACTGACTTGGAACCGAACTTGTAGACCTTGCCGTCAGTCAAGGCAACCTTGACTTCCCGGATGTGTTCCCGGGTTACGCCATACTTGATGGCCTTGAGGCCACCGGCGTTGGTGCTGATGTTGCCGGCTACAGTAGCCCAGTGCATGGCTGGTGCTGGCATGTAGGTAAATGGCTTGTCTGCCAAAAATTCTTCCAGTTGGTTCAAACGGATGCCTGGTTGAACAGTGATAGTCAAGCTGGCTGGGTCGTAGTCGATAACCTTGTTCATCTTAACCATGTCCAGGGAGATCCCGCCGTGCACAGTCAAGTTAGCCCCCATCAAACCAGTTGAGTTACCCCGTGGAGTCAAGGCAATTTCGTGGTCGCTTGCGTACTTCAAGACGCTGGCTACTTCTTCAGCCGTGGTTGGCTGGATTACCAGGTCAGGCATAGCCCGGACAGTCTTGAATTGGTCGTGGTCCCAGTGTTCAGTTACTTCAGTAATAAAACGTTCTGGGTCGGCGATCATGCCGCGCAAGTTTTCAATGTCTTCAGCAGTTAACTTATGATATTCCATTCTAGCTCACCTTACAGTTTTCTTTTTTGTGTTTCAATCTCCGTTTCTATTAAATCACATCTGAAAGCGTTGTCAATTTTATGATTTATTGCACAAAAGAAAAAAGGCTGGTCAGCAAGCGCTTTCCAGCCCTTTAAAAGTGTAAAATTTTTTCTTTTTTCGCACTTTGTGAAAAATCGTCATGCCTTCTTCCGGAAAACGACCCGGTCTGCCCCGCTTTGGTCAGGGGCAAAGGCATAGCCGAAGTCGGTAAAATCCGGCAGGTCGGACAAGTCCCGGCCCCCTTCCGCCAGCCAACGGACTAAACGGCCCCGGGCCATCTTGGCATGAGTTGCCTGGGTCCGCCATTTGCCGTTTTTCTCTTCCTGGAAGACGACCTCAAGCAAGCGGTCTCCCTCTTTTAAGAACGGAGTCAGGAGATGGCTGTATTCCTTGGAAGCCAGGTTGAGGACCACGGAATCATCTTGGTAGAGCTCTTGGTAAACTTTTTCTCCCCAGAATTCATAAAGGCTCTTATACTTAAAGGCAGGCAGGGGGCTCTTCATTTCCAGGCGGTAGGGCACGATCCCGTCAAAGGGGCGAAGGCTGCCGTAAAGACCGGACAAAACGCGCAGGTGCTGATCCAGGTAGTCTAGCCCGGCTTCGTCTAAAACATCGGCGGCCAGGTACTGGTACTGCAGGCCACTGTAGGCAAAGAGGGCTGGTACTTGCGGCTGAGTTAGGTCAGCAGCCAGCATCTGCCGGGCTTCTTCGGTGATTTTGGCATTGGCCCGCCAGACTTTTTCCAGATCAGCTTGATCTAAGGAATGCAAATAGGACCAAAGCTCCTCAGCCTGGTCGAGGAAGACGGGCTGGCTTTTCGGCAAAAAGCCGCCGTCTATCTGCATTTTTTTAGCGGGGGAAATTACAATCTTCATTTTTTACATCCTATTAATAATCTAGTAAAATAAAACATGTGTTTAACAATAAGGAGGAGCAAGCATGATCAACCCTGATTTTGCGATTATCTTAAATTTTAACCCAACTGGGGCAAATGTAAACGCGGATGCTCTGGTCCGCCGGGCAAGGGACATCGGTGCCCGCGCCGTCAGCGGCCGGGAAGAATTAAAAGCGGCCTGCGAAAAGTACACCATCGCCTACCTGCCAGACCAAGCTGGCCAGCACTACAAGGCAGATGAAGTCGTGGACGCTTTGCTAGCTGCCAGAAAGGCCGGCCAGGCCTTAGTCGTTGACGTGGACGGCGAAGACGAAGCTGACCAAGCGACTTTAGACGCTTTGAACGCCTGGATGCACAAGTTTGGCCACGCGGTTAATGAAGGCCAGGAAAGTGACTTGTCAGCTGACGCGGCAGAGGCTTTTGTCTTGACCAACCGGCACGCGCCTTACCAGGCCTACCTTTTCTTAAAGGCCCCTTATCCTGCAGAGGTCAAGGTGACTGGCTTGACGGAAGCGCCAAACCGGATCGAATGGATCGACGGCCGGGAAGAATGTGAATTCGTTTTTGAAAACGGAGTCCTGACGGTTCAGTTAAAGAAGCAAGAAAGTCCTTTTGCCTGGCAACTGGTGCGGATTCAAGGCCACCGGCCGGAGGACGATATCGCGGAGACAAAATTTTAAATTCATATTAAATATCTCTCCGTACATTTTAATCGCTAAGAGATTCGTATTATACTGAACACAATCTTTTGAATGAACAGATTGGAGTTATTAATGACTTCTCGCAAAGACTACCGGAAGAAAAATACTCAAGGCAGCAAATACCTGATTATCGCGGGTGTGGCGGTTATCGTCCTGGCCTGCGCGGGTATTTGGGGCCACAATGCCTACCAACAGCACCAGGCAACCGTTCTGGCGGAAAACAAGAAGCAGGTGGCATACAACAAGAAGCACTTCAACGCTAACGTCACTATCTATGGCGTCAAGGTGGGCAAGCTGACGGTTGACCAAGCGGTCGAAAAGATCCAGGACAAGGCTGTCAACAAGCTGGTCTACAAGGACGGCAAGATCAGTGCTGTTCGTGACAGCAAGCTGACAACTATCAGCAAGGAGCAGGTCCAGAAGTACTTTGACAAGCAGTACACCCAGCTGCCGACTGACCAGAGCTACAATTACGAGAACACGGCTCTGAAGAAGGGCAAGAGCAAGCTGAAGGCCATTACCGCGGCCAGCGTGGACTACTCTGTGGCGGGGAAGACTTTTACCCTGGCAGCTAAAGACTACTTAACCCAAGTCAGCTACTACAGCGGCGCTGTCCACTACGACGACGCAAGCAAGCTGACGGCGAAACTGAACGCCATGGACAAGGAAGTCAAGACTTTGGGCAAGAGCTACAAGTTCAAGACGCCAGCCGGGTCAACCATCACCGTTACCAACCAGAGCTACGGCTGGGGGATCTGGACGGCCAGCGCCAAGAAGGCGGTTCTGTCAGCTTATGAGACTGGCAAGAAGACCATTGACGGGAAGAACCACATCTATGGTGAAGGCTACACCACGCAAGGTCTGGGCTACGGCAAGAGCAACAATGGGCTGGGCAACAACTATGTGGTTGTGTCAATCGCCAGCCAGGACATGTGGGTGGTTGTCAACGGCAAGGCGGTCGTAACTGTATCTGACGTGGTTACGGGGACGGCCAACAAGGGCGACAACGCTACGCCTACTGGGGTTTGGTACATCATGTACAAGCAGCAGGACGCTACTTTAAGAGGGCAGAACGACAACGGATCGAACTACGCTTCTAAGGTCAGCTACTGGATGCCGTTTACGATGAGCGGCTGCGGGCTGCACGACGCGTCATGGCGGACCGACTGGTCAAGCACGGCCTACCTGAAAGGCGGGTCACACGGCTGCGTCAACATCCGGCCTAGTGAAATCAAGTCCGTTTGGGACGCGGTTAAGGTGCACATGCCTGTGATCGTTTACTAAGAAATAAATTACATATGAAAAAGGATCTATCTTCATCGAGAAGGTAGATCCTTTTTTGGTTAAGTTAAGGTTAGTGGGTTAATCATCGAAAACTATTTGTCATACGATGACGTGTAAGATAATTCTACATCATCATAATCACTAACATTAAATCCTATAGTATGTGACTCACCTGGCTCCAATCCATCTTTATCGTCGCCTGCTAACAGTCTCTCCTGTTCATAAAATACTTTACCATTCTTATAGACAAACACATATACTTCCGGATAGTAAATCTTCTTAGATCCTATGTTTGTTGTCTGTATGCAAAAACCACTATCTTCTTTTTGAACAATTTGTACCTTTAAATTAGAATTTGCAGATTCATGCGTAGTGTCTGTTGCATGTATTTCATAATCAATATGGTCGTAGTAATATGGTTTTTCATCATAAAGGTTTTCCCATAACACAACTGTCTGATTTGGTGCAACTGGACCACGTTCCACACCTGCTAGACCATCAAGATTATTGCCATGACTATCTTTTCCTACTACGCTTTCTCTAAAATTTAATGTTTTATTGGACTTGTTTGTAACTTTAGCCATTAAATATCTGCTATTTGGTGAATATTGATCTTCAGAAGTTTCAACCGAAAAGCCTTCAGACACTCTAACTTTCACTGGCTTTGAAGTATCTTTAGAATAGTCGGGGTAATGAGTTATCACTTGAGCTGAATACATACCAACCTTATTGAAGTCTCCAGATGTTTTTATACTGAACCAGGTATCCTTTGGAAGCTCACCTTTATTAGTGACTAAAGAACCACTTTCAAATCTAACTCCAGTAAAGGCTTCCCCATCTTTAACAGTAGGTTCATATAAATCAGCGTCAGTTTTTGGTATAACTACTACAACAAATGGTTTTGAAATAGATTTTGATCCATCTGAATAACGAGCAATGATAGTTGTAGTATATGATCCCGCTTTATTAAAATTAGGTTCTTTACTAAATTTAAACGTAGTATTTGCAGGAAGTGATTCTTTATTCTTTATAAAAATATCACTTGATGCTCTCACACCTACTTTTATCTTCTTAAAGTTTCTGACTGATGGTTTGTAACGGTCTGCTAAAGTCTTCTTCTTTGGCTTTGAAGTAGTCTTCTTCGACTTTGAAGTAGTCTTATTTGCCGGCTTCTTCTTTGGCTTTGAAGTAGTCTTCTTTACTGACTTCTTCTTCGATTTTGAAGTGGCCTTCTTTACTGACTTCTTCTTCGATTTTGAAGTGGCCTTCTTTGTCGTCTTCTTTGACTTCTTCTTAGATTTTGAAGTAGTTTTCTTTGTCTTTTTCTTCTTAGCAGTCTTCTTTTGAGCCGCTGCAACTTCAGCTGGCTGTACTGAACTAGACATCGTTTCAAAAGCACTACCTAATAAACCTAACGCTACTATAAGCGTCAGAATACGACTAAGTTTCATTTTCATATTCCTAATCCTCAATTACATTCCACAAAATACGCGTGGCACTAGTGTAGTGTCATGATGATATCTTAATAATACTGACACGGATACTACGCATGCGAATCTATATCAGCAGCTATAGTTCTGATTGCACATGTTTTAAATGTCAGTATGACATTACACTAGTCTAAGAATGGAGATGTGTTTCAACTAGAACCACGCGTACATTATTTTCTATTTATCAGCTAATTCCTTAAGTTTCTGGACAGGTTCGCTCTCCTTGAGCTTTCTCTTCCCCTTCTCCATGAGGATCCCTGCCTGCACGCCCTTCAAGAATGGGGCTGACCGCTTCAAAGCCTGGCCACCAGCGTAGCCTAAAGCCAGCAAAAGGGCGATTCTCTTAGCATGCTTCATCTTCATTTTGCTCACCTTATTTCTCACACATCTCTGACCATTTCTTACTACTTATATTATAGCGCTTTCTCCGGTTCGGATGATACAAAATATTTTCAGTAAAACATGGTTGTTTATTATGTGCAATCGGTTACAATGTAAATGTAGATGTAATCGTACATTCTTTGAGGTAATAAAATGAACAACGATTTTAAAGATATCATGCAAAACAGAAAGTCTATCCGGCACTATGATTCCAGCGTGAAGATTTCCCGTGACGAATTGCTGGAAATCATTAATGAATCTATCTCTGCTCCAAGTGCCTGCAACCTGCAGTCCTGGCACTTTGTTATTGTCGACACTCCAGAAGGCAAGAAGAAGCTTCACGATTTATTAATGCCGTTCAATTACCCTCAAGTTGACACTGCTCCAGCCACGATCATGGTTTTCGGTAACACTAAGTCATATCTGAAGTATCGTGACCTGTGGAATGGCATGGTAGAAGAAAAGAAGGTAACTCCAGAAGCACGCGATGCCGCGGTTAACACCTTCCTTCCACTTTACGAAAAGGCTGACCGGCAAATGTTAGTTGCAGACGCAATGGTTGATGCCTCACTCGTTGCCATGCAACTGATGCTGGTTGCCCGTGAACACGGCTACGAAACCAACCCAATGGCTGGCTATGATGCAAGCAAGGCTGCAGCACAATTTGGCCTGGACCCAGAACAATACATTCCAGTGATGGCCATCTCCATTGGCAAACCGGACCCAAGTGAAGTTGTTCCAGATACTGTCCGTTATGATGTCAAAGACGTGACGGAATTCGCCTAAACTTAGTCTGAATACATAAAAAAACTGTTTCCAGCTCTTACCGGAAACAGTTTTCTTATGCTCTATTCAATTACTTTTGCAAAGCAGCAGCAACCGCGGCGTTGACGTCAGCTTGTTCGCTGGCAATCAAGTCTACCCGGTTAGCGATGACCTTCCGGTCCATCTTGATTTCCCGGTTCAGCAGCATGTTGCTTTCCTTGTCAGTAAAGAAGGCGTTGTATTCGTCGTAGCGTTCCTGGGTCTTGAAGACGTGGGAGATGACAGTGATGAAGGTAGCGAATTCCATGTCGCCGCCGACCGTCTTTTCCAACCATGCCCATTCGTCTCTAATCCAGTTCCAGGCCAGCTGTTCACCTGCCGGGTTGGACAAAACGCCGCTGAACCAGCCGCGCAAGTCCTGCGGCTTAACGATTTCAGCGTTTTTGAACCAGGAAACGATCTTCTTCAGTTCGCCTTCGTCCTTGCTCTTCACGATCGCGGCTTCCAGGTCCATCTTGAATGATGGGTCACTGGTTGCCTGGTACAAACCGATCAGCTTGTCAGTCAATTCGCTTGACCCGTAGTTTTCAACTTCGTTGATCAAAACGTATGGCCGGATGTCAGCGGACAGTTCTGCCAACTTATCAGCGTATTCCACGTAGATTTCGTGGGCTTGCTTTTCTGAATCAGCGTTGCGGCCGTAAAGGCTAGCAGACAAAACGTATGGCCGGGTCTGAATGTCTTCATCGCTTTCCCCTGCCTTAGGCAGCCAGCCCAAACGGGCAACTTGGTCCTTGGACAAGTCGTTGTACAGAGCCCGCAGGTTCTTGTCAGCTTCACTGCCGGCTGGGGCAAATTGCCGCAGCTTAGCAGCAGTCGTGTACAGAGCATCGTTGACAATGTGGCTTTCTGAGTTCTTGAAGAGTTCCAGAACTGGTACCACGTCAGCGTATGAAGCCTGCTTGCCTTCTGCCAAAAGCCGCAGGTCTTGCAGCAATTGCAATTGGGAAACTGGATCCAAGTCCTTGGCTTCCTTCATGATGTCGTCCATCAAAGTCTGGTCGTACTTCACGATGAAGTGGGAGTTGTTGCCCACGTTCAAGCGCAGAGCGTGGCCGGCTTCTGCCCGCAGAGCCTGGTAGTCACCCAGGTCAAGTTCAACGTCTGACATGATCTTCGGTGCCTTGAAGTTAGCGTTAAGCGGAATTTCCCACTTGCGGCCGACTTCCTTGCCTTCACCGATGAAGAATTGCTTCTGAGTCAGCTTCAAGTGGCCGTCCTCAACAAAAGCATTCACCACTGGGTAGCCTGGCTGGTCCAGCCAAGTGTGCATGATTTCCCCAATGTTCAAGTCAGTGGCCGTTGACAAGGCATCCCAGAGGTCGTCACCTGCCGCGTTGTCAAACTTGTGCTCGTCAAAGTAGCGCTTCAAGCCCTTTCTCAAGGCTTCATCGCCCAAAAGTGACCGGACCATGACCAGCATTCTTGACCCCTTGGCGTAAACAATGGCCCCGTCAAAAAGGGCGTCGATTTCAGCCGGGTCATTAACTTCCACGTGCACTGACTGTACCCCGTCGGTTGCATCCCGGGTCAAGGCAGCCGCTGCTTCAGAAGTCTGGAACATTTCCCAGATGTGCCAGTTAGGTTCCAGGTGGTCAACTGACAGGTATTCCATCATGTTGGCGAAACTTTCGTTCAGCCAGAGGTTGTCCCACCATTCCATGGTTACCAGGTCACCGAACCATTGGTGGGCCAGTTCGTGGGTCACCACAGTCGCAACCAGCTTCTTCATTTCCAAAGTGGTGTTGTCCGGGTCCAAAAGCAGGTAGGCTTCCCGGTAGGTTACCAGACCCCAGTTTTCCATGGCACCGGCTGAGAAGTCAGGCAGGGCCAGCTGCAGTGATTGCGGCAACGGATATGGAGTTTGGTAAAAGTCTTCGTAGAATTCAATTGCCCGCTTGGCAATGTCCAAGGAGAAGGTCAGTTCCTTTTCAGTGTGGGCTTGAGTTGAGTAAACCCCGATCAAGACCCCGCTCTTGGTGTGGGTGGTCAATGACCGCATTTCACCAAAGGCAAAAGCAACCAGGTAGCTGGACATGCGGACAGTTTCCTTAAAGTATTGCACGCCGTTTTCTACCCGGTCTTCTGGCATGTTGGCCAAAACAGTTTCGCCTTCGTGTTCGTCGAACTTGAGGGCGAGGGAGAAGGTTGCCTTAGCTTCTGGTTCGTCAACACATGGGAAGGCTTCCCGGGCAAAAGTAGTTTCAAACTGGGTCCCGATCAGTTCCTTCTTGACGCCATCAACTTGGTAATAGGACGGGTAGATCCCCATCATAGTGTCAGTCAAAGGCGCTGAGTAGTCGATCGCGATAACCGCTTCCCCAGTCTTGCCGGCTTCGATCTTGATGCCTTCAAAGTCGTCGCCAAAAGTAAACGGCACTTCCTTGCCGTCAACAGTGACCTTGCTGATGGTCATGTACTTTTGGTGGACCAAGACAGTTTCTTCCTGGATTTCACCATGGATGGTGGAAGTCCCTGAGAAAGATCTTGCTGCCCGGTCAACGTCGATGTACAGATCGTAGTGATCTGGATGGAATGTTTCGTAAAAGCGCTTAACAGCCATTGTTTCCTCCTATAATCCGCGTCTGATTTTTCCTCGCGTATATTGTATTCACACTTCTCTATTCTAGCAAAAAAAGGCCAAATAAAGCCATTTAACGCAAAATATCTTTTTTTCGTCTACCTCAGCCCCTTGGACTCGATCAGCCAGTTCAGTTTCTAACGAAAATTAATTCCTTTTATTTCATTCTCTTGACAATTGTTACTAATGTTACTTATCTGTATGTCTAATTTAAAGCGCTTAAAATGATAATTTCAGCCCTGTTTCCGTCTTTTTTATGATCTTTTTGCCAAAGAAATGTTCATTTTACCCGATTGTTAACGAGCTGTGGTCGTTTTGTAACAGTCCTGTCATATTCCTTTAGTAGCATAGACTTAGTTTTTAAGAGAAGCATGTGAGGAGTTTCTACCATATGACGTTCAAACACAATTTCAAGAAAGTTTTATCAGCAACTGCTTTTGCAGCTGCCCTCGTGGTTGCTCCCGCCGCTAACGTTTCAGCGGCTACTAATGACGCAAGTTCTACCCAACAATCAGCAACTGCAACTAGTCAAGACCAACAAGCCAGCCAAGACCGGGCCGCAAGCCAGTCTAGCGCTGCTAACCAAAGCTCAAGCACTTCTACTTCTAGCGCGACTTCAACCAGCACGGTAAAGAAGGTTGCTAAGAAGACCAAGAAGAAGGCAGTCAAGAAGGTTGCTAAGAAGACTACTAAGAAGAAGGCAACTAAGAAGAAGGCAACTAAGAAGAAGGCAACTAAGAAGACTACTAAGGCCGCTACCGCAGCTGTAACTGCCAGCGCTGACCAAAGCCAGGCAACTGACCAGCAAGACGACGCGGCTAAGAAGTCTGCTGAAGCTGCTGCTAAGAAAGCCGCCGCTAAGAAGAAGGCCGCTGCCAAGAAGAAAGCTGCCGCTAAGAAGAAGGCTGCTAAGAAGTCAACTGAAAAGGCAGCTAAGTACTGGATCGCTATGCGGGAATCAGGCGGTTACTACACTGCCAGAAACGGCAGTTGTTACGGCCGCTACCAACTCTTGATTTCTTACCTGGGCGGTGACCTGTCCAAGAAGAACCAAGAACGGACTGCTGACCGCTACGTTTACGGCCGTTACGGTTCATGGGTCAACGCCAAGAGATTCTGGCTGGCTCACAACTGGTACTAAAATCAGACAATGCCGAAGGGGGAATCGATTGATTCCCCCTTCTTTTTTACCCTTTTTAGTTCTTTTTTCCTTTTTCAAAAAGTGATACCTTTTTACTTATTTTACAAAAGTAACCTTTTGCTTTACAATATTTAAATAGTCTTTTAAATGTCTAAAATTGGGAGGAAATCATGCAGCTCAGCAACGACCAGCTTGCGAACATCGCACACGACTACTACATCAGCAAACTCAACATCGCCGAAATTTCCGCCAAATACAACCTGTCCCGCTACCTCATCGACAAGGCCTTAAGCGATGCTGAAAAGACCGGCATCGTCCAGATCAACATCAGGGAAGGAGCCAAGCGGAATTCCGGCCTGGAAAAGAGTTTCCGCCAGCAGTTTGGCCTCAAGGAAGCCTTTATCTTAAAGAAGCTGGAGACCAAGAACCAGGACAGCGAAAAGATCGTCAGCTTTGCCGCTGAACAGATCCAGAGCTACATGCAGTCCAGCAAGAACGTCGGAATCACCTGGGGCACGACCATGCTCGACATCATCAACTCCTTTACGGAAGTTAAAAACGATGACCTGACCTTCGTCCAGCTGGTTGGCTATCCTCTCCAGGGCAACGGCCGCAAGAATCCGCTGGAAAGCATCGCCGCTGCCCAATGCGGGGGCCACTTCCGCGCCCTGCCCGCTCCCCTTTACTCCTCCAACCCCGACCTGGTCAACTTGATCAAGAAGGAACCTTTTTACGAGCAGCTGGATGAGCTCTACGACAACATGGACCTCCTGGTCGCCAGCCTGGGCACCCTGCAAGCCTTTGAAGAAGAAAGCTTCCTGCACGAAAAATACGAGAGCCTCCTCTTCAAGAACATCCACCAAAAGAGCATCTCCGGCATGATCTTCGGCCGGCCATACGACCATGAAGGCCACTTCTTCAGTTCAATTACTGACAAGATCATCGGCATCTCCGACCAGCAGATTGTCAAAACCCCGGTCCGCTTCGTCGTGGTCAACGACCGCTTTAAGTCTGAAGCCCTCCTGGGTGCCCTCAAGTCCGGCATCATCACCCACCTAGTCACCAGTGAAACCATCGCTGACCGGGTACTGCAGCTGCAGGAAGAAAGCGGCCGGTAAAAAATTAATTATTTTCCCTGCTTAGCAGGCAAAAGGACCAGCTCCGAAAAAGAGCCGGCCCTTTTTTCAACCGGTATAATCTAACTATCCCCTATTTTGTATGTAAAAGTCTTTCTCATTTTCCGATAATTTCCAGCACGCCAGACGGCGAGCAGGAAAATGGCCAGTGGATTTTTGGCGAAAGCGGGATCAACAGCGAAAACGTGGCTATGAGTGCTACGGAATCAGGTACGACCAACAAGAAGGGGCTGAAAGCTGACAACCTAGTCAAGAACGGGATCTCTGAAGCTTCCATGCTGGACGTGGTCCTGCCTTACATCCACTCCGCTAAAGAAGGCGTCAAGCGCCTGGGCCAGATCGTTGAAAAGCAAGGCAGCGCCGAAAACAGCGGGGTCATCTTCAGCGATAAGAACGAAATCTGGTACATGGAAATCGGCTCCGGCCACACCTGGGCAGCTGTCAGAGTTCCAGACAACAAGTATGCCGTCATCCCTAACCAAATGGTGATCGGCAAGCTGAACCTTAAGGACTCCAAGAATTACATGGCCTCAACCAACCTAATCAAGAAGTTCAAGGCCTGGTCCAAGAACAAGAAGATTAAGCTGGCCGGCTATGCAAAAGGCACGGTCAACTACGCTAAGGATTTTGGCACCAATGACAAGACCGACGCCATCTACAACCGGCCAAGAATGTGGGATGGACAGAGAATCTTGACGCCAAGCAAGAAGCCGTCAATTACCAAGAAGTCCTACACCCTCTTCCTCAAGCCGGACAAGAAAGTCAGCCCAGCCAAGGTTGGCCAGGTGCTTTCCTCCGAATTCAAAAACATATCCATTAATATTCAAGTGAACACGAATGAACATATTCTTGTCCTCTAGCCGAAACTAGGGGATTTTTTTAGGCTTTTTCACAGGGAAATGCCTTGTGCGCTCAGTTGTATGT
>NZ_KV793171.1:0-13760 GCF_001808415.1 Lactobacillus sp. HMSC08B12
TAGCATTGGATATGTTTTTGAATTCGGTAACAAGGTCAACACCTGGACTACTTACGGGGCCGGCAAGAAATTGGTTGGCCAGGTTAAGTCCGGCTACAAGTTCACGGCCACGGGTCAAGCCCAGTACAAGGGGCGGACCTGGTACCGGATCAAGGACAACAAGTGGATTCTGGGGACTAACACAGTCACGACTAAGAAGTACGCTTCAATTAAGGATAAGGCTGCTAAGACGGCTAAGCAAAAGAAGGTAGTTGCTTTGGCAAATGCGCAAGTCGGCAAGGCTTATGTCTGGGGGGCAACTGGTCCTTACAGTTTTGACTGCTCAGGCTTGACCATGTACGCGTACAAGAAGGCAACGGGCTTGACATTGCCGCACTACTCAGTCAGCCAGCTCTACTACGGCAAGGCGGTATCAACTAAGAAGCTGGTCAAGGGGGACCTGCTCTTCTTTGGTTCTAAGTCAGCTCCAAGCCACGTAGGGATTTACGTGGGCGGCGGCAAGTTCGTCCACGCTTCCAGCCCAACGGTTGGGGTAATCAAGTCTAAGGTCAGCACGAACCGCTCCAGCGCTTTCTACCCATCCAGCGCGCGGAGAGTAATTTAAGCCGCGTTCTTATCTTGCATTTTCCCGCTAGTCTAAGTAGAATGAACTTGAGCCGGTGACGGCCAATTAAAAGTTTACACGTTTGAATTAGCCGTCGTTACGACGTTTTTTTTGTCCCAAAGGGACAAACTACAGCGATTATTCAACACTTGCATATTTCCAGCGGGGAGGGCATCAGCGCCTTCCCCGTTTTTGTAATATTTTTGTATCATTAGGGGGCTTGCGGGCCAGGGGGGCGAACGCTTATCATTAACATTAGGTATAAGTTTTGCTTCCGCTGGAGGAAAAAATATGGGTAATGCAAGATGGATTAAATTCATGGGCGTGGCGGCGCTCTTTTTCGGAGGACTGGGCCTAGGCGGCCAGCCAGCAAACGCGCAAGTCAAGGGTCACCTTTCCAAGGTCCAGGTAGTCAAGAAGGCTCCGGTTTGGACCAACTACAAGAAGGGCAAGAAGACCCATAAGTACCTTAAGAAGGGTACGGTCAAGAAGGTCAAGGCCTCAGCTACTGACAAGAAGCACAAGGTTTGGCTGAAGATTGGGAATAAAAAGTGGATTGCCAGCAAGTACACGGTTGTCTTAACAACGACCAAACAGACTGCAGCCAAGAAACCGACCAACCCCGTCTTAAACGCCAATCAATTGACGCAAGCTGCTTCGTCCCAGGCTCCCGTTGGTTCATCTTGGCGGCAAAATGCCGTAGTAGCCTTAGCCAAGGCGCAAGTCGGCAAGGCTTATGTCTGGGGCGCGACCGGTCCAAGCAGCTTTGACTGCTCCGGCTTAGTCCAATGGGTTTACAAGACCGCGACTGGGCAAACCGTTTCCCGGACTACCTATACCCAGGTTGAGGAAGGCGTAGCTGTGCCGGTATCAACGGCCAGCCTGCAGCCGGGGGACCTCCTCTTCTGGGGGGATGTGGCAGCGCCATATCACGTTGCAATTTATGTTGGTAATGGTCAATATGTTTCCGCCGCTGATGAGCAGCAAGGGGTTATCTTGGCAACCATCAGCAGTTACTTCTGGCCATCAACGGCCCGGCGGATTCTCTAGTTTCCGTGTTAAAATAGAGTTAGCGGTGTAAGGGAGGAAATGAGCATGAAGAAGTCTAATATGATCAAGTTCTCTGCTGCAGCGCTGACTTTCTTAGGAATCTCAGCGACAGGGGTCAAGCCGGTCAAGCAGCCGGCCCAGGCCGCCAGCAAGCGGATCAAAGTTATCAGTAAGCAATATGTCACTGTCTGGGCCAACTATCAGAGAGGGCGGCATGTTGCGACTCATTTAAAGAAGGGCAGCAGCCATTTTGTCTACCAGACGGCAACTGACTCCATGGGCAATCTGTGGTACCGGATTGGCAAGAAGGAATGGGTCATGGCCAAGTACTTTAACCAGGTCAAGTCTGCCAAGAAGGCCGTGAAGGCCAAGAAGGTTAAGAAGACCAAGGCCAAAGTCAAGAAGACGAAGACGGTTAAGAAGGCCCGCAGTGCTGCCAGTTTGGCAGCCTCTTGGTCTGCCCCGATGGGGTCTAAGGCCCGGGCTAAGGCAGTCGTGTCTTTGGCTAAGCAGCAGGTCGGCAAGGCCTATGTCAAGGGCTCCAAGGGCCCGAATGCCTTTGACAATGCCAGTTTGGTTGCCTATGTCTACAAGCAGGCAGCTGGCGTCAATACAGGTTCCAGCACCAAAAGCCAGGTCAAGAAGGGGATCGCGGTTGATCCAAGTTCTGGCTTCGCGGAAGGAGACCTGCTCTTTTGGGGTTCCAAGAATAAACCATATAATGTAGCCATTTACGTGGGGGACGGGAAGTACGTTACCGCTGCTGGAGACCAGCAGGGGGTTGTACAAGCGAGCCTGTCCACCTACTTCTGGCCTAGTCGGGCAAGAAGAGTTCTATAGCAATAGGAAAGCCAGGCTCTAGAGATAGAGTCTGGCTTTCTATGCGGTCTAAATTTGGTAAGCGCTAAAACGTGCCCGGTCTTGGGGCGACAGGCGGGCGGAAACTTCGATTCCGTCAGCTTGGTAGTCTTCCTTTAAGACCCGGGAGTGCTGGTGCAGGTAGGCCAGGTCTTTGCCGGCTGTTAGCGGCAGGCGGAGGTCAGTGATCTGGTAATTGCTGAAGAGGCGGGTCGTGATCAGCTTGGCCAGGGCCTGGATGGAAGCTGGGTCAACCGCGCTGTAGAGCAGGTCGCCCCCTTCAATCTGCGGGTAGTTACGGTCTGTCAAGTCAGCCTTGTTGTAGGCCGTGATCATTGGCAGGTCCTTGACGCCGATTTCGTCCAAGACTTCCAGAGTGGTCTTGATCATCTGGTTCATATTCGGGTCAGCAGCGTCAACGACATTGATCAAGAGGTCAGCGTCTTTGGCTTCCTGCAGGGTCGCCTTGAAAGAGTCGACCAGCTTGTGGGGGAGCTTGGAGACAAAGCCGACGGTATCAGACAGGATAAAGGAGAAACCATCCAGGTCGATCCGGCGGACTGAGGTGTCCAAGGTTGCGAAGAGCATGTCCTTGGCCATGACCCGTTTGTCTTCATTGCCAGCCCCAAAGGCCTTAAGCAGGCCGTTCATGGTGGTAGACTTGCCGGCGTTGGTGTAGCCGACCAGGGCGACCTTAGGCAGCTGGCTCTGGTTGCGGCGGGCAGCCTTGATTTCTTCCTGGCCGGAGATTTCCTTTAATTCATGTTTGATAGTGGAGATCTGCTTGCCGATGGTTCGCCGGTTCATTTCCAGTTTGGATTCCCCGGCCCCGCGGTTGGCGAAGCCCCCGCCGGTGGAACCGCCGCTGCCGTGCTGCTGGTCGAGGTTGTTTTCAGACGGGTGCAGGCGGGGCAGTTCATACTGCAGGCGCGCTAATTGGACCTGCAGCTTGGCTTGCTTGGTCCGGGCCCGGGAAGAGAAGATTTCCAGGATGAGTTCGGTCCGGTCGATGACGCGGAGTTTGGTCATGCGTTCCAGGTTGCGGATTTGGACTGGGGTAAGTTCATCGTTGACGATGAGGACGGAGGCCCCGAGTCCTTGGGCCAGGTCTTTTATTTCAGCCACCTTGCCCTTGCCCAGGTAACTGGAGGCGACGATGTTTTCCGCCTTCTGCTGGCTGGAGCCGACAACGGTGAAATTATTGGCTTCTGCTAAATTGGCCAGTTCGGTCATGGAGTAGTCAAAGTTGGGATCATCAAGATTGACGCCGGCTAAGTAGGCCTTGACTGAGTGAGCTTGATTGTCGATCATCTATAACTTCCTTATCTGTATTGCTAGATGATGAATTTGTACATCTATTTATTATCTATTGTAAAGAAGCGGAGAAGAAATGTAAAGAAGCGGAGAAGAAAAAGCGCTGAATTTGCCTAAATTTAGGTGGAAATTGCTCAAACAGATAAATGTTAAGGAAATTTGATCCATGGAAATAGATTGGAAACGATTTAGACCTTTTTTGTGAATGAGATGTGATGTATAATAGAACAATATCATGGATTGTGCATGCTATAGTAGCAATGCTTATCCAACAATAACAGTTATGTTCTAGGAAAAATAGAGATAAAAAATGGGTATGGAATATAAGGAGAGTAAGAAAAGATAATTATGAATGAACCTGATCAAAGTCGTGTTCATCACCACCACCATCATCACCATCACCGCCGCCGTAAGCGCCATATCGGCCACTGGATCGCGGGGATTGTTGGGGTCTTGCTGCTGGCAGCGTTATTAGTAATCGGTTATGCTTATAAGAATGCCAGGGATGCAGCGACGACGATGTACACGCCGGTTTCAAAGTCTACCAAGTCAAACAAGAACCGGTCCAGCTTAGACAAGATCCTGGATGCCAAGAAGCCAGTCAACCTCTTGATTCTGGGGACTGACACCGGGGCTGAAGGACGGAGCGTAAAGAACTACCACGGCTTGACTGACTTGATGATGTTCGTCACGGTCAACCCAAGTAAGAAGCAGACGCGGGTAACCACGATCGCCCGGGACTCCAAGGTTAACCTGCCGGATTACCCGGAGGTTTCACCGATCAAGCTGAACAGCGCCTACTCTTTGGGCGGGGTTAGCGAGACGATCAAGACTTTGGATAAGTACTACAGCGTGCCGATTGATGGTTATGTCCTGGTTAACTGGGCAAGTACCATGAAGATTATCACCAAGATGGGCGGGGTGGATGTCATCTCTCCATTGACCTTTGACAATATGGGCTACTCCTTCAAGAAGGGGCAGATGTACCACATTTCTGGTAAGAAGGCTTTGGCTTTCGTCCAGCTCCGCCACGGTGATCCGCGGCAAGACTACGGCCGCCAGGAGCGTGAACGGCTGGTGATGATGGCTGCGATTAAGAAGAGCGTGTCATACAAGACCATCTTAAACAGCTCATTCATGCAATCTTTGGGTGACAGCATGCAGACTGATCTAAGTTTGAATGACATGATCAAGTTGGCCATGAATTACCAAGGGGCAACTGACAATGTCAAGTCAGACTACCCGCAAGGGACGAGCAGCAGCGTCAACAACCAAAGATTTGGCAACATGGAAGTTGAAATCATGTCTACTAAGGAAAGACAGCGGATTTCCAACAATATCCGGCAAACTTTAGGAATTAAGAATGTCAACGTTTATAAGGAGGATAACTAGTGAGCGCTGAACAACAGAATAATGAAGAAGTAACCATTGACCTGCGCAGGCTCTTCATCTTAATCAGAAAGCACATTATTAGCATTTTGATTTGGATGATCGGCCTGGGCTTGATCGCTTATGGGGTTTCAGAATATGTTCTGGTGCCAAAGTACACTGCTAGCACACAACTCTTGGTCAACCGTAAGTCAACAGACGCTAACCAAGCTTATGCCAACCAGCAAGCTGACATTAACGCTGTTACTACTTACAAGGATATTATCACTAGTAACGTTATTTTAAAGGGTGCATCCAAGTACCTGGCAAACCCGGTAACTCTGGTTAAGAAGGCAACTCCAGCTAAGAAGGCCGTTTACCGGACTAATGATGATGGTACCAGAACCTTGGTCAAGAAGGCGGTTAAGGCTAAGCCAGCGGTTTACAAGCGGGAAAGCAAGAGTTACTCAGTCTCAGCCAGTGAATTGGCTAGCGCGGTTTCAGTAACCACTACGACTTCTTCCCAGGTCTTAACCTTGTCAGCTACAGCTGAAACTCCAGCCAAGGCCCAAGCAATTGCTAACGCGGTTGCCAAGGAATTTAAGGAACAGATTCCTAAGATCATGGACGTTAACAACGTGACGATCGTGGCGGAAGCGCCTAAGGGAACTAAGTCTTTCCCAAAGGTAAGTCTGATTACGGCTATCGGTGTCTTGGTTGGTTTGGTTATCAGCTTGTTGATCATCATTATCAAGGACTTGTCGGACACGACTGTTCGGGAAGATTCATTCATGACTAACGAACTTGGCTTGACCAACTTGGGTGAAATTGCAAGCATCACGATGCCAAAGGACTGGACCTTTACGGCTAAGACAGCTGAAAAGCGCGGCAGTTCCAGAAGACGGGTTTAGGAGGTTAGCATGGGCTTATTCGGTAGAAAGAATCACTTAGACAACGAAACAATTAAGAACGGGGCCAAGCTGATTACTTTGGCTAACCCGCAAAGCGTTATTTCAGAACAGTTCAGAAACATCCGGACCAACATCAACTTCATGAACGTTGATAAAGAAGTAAAGACGATCGCCTTTACCTCAGCCATGGCCAGTGCCGGCAAGTCTACGGTTAGTGCCAATGTGTCCATTACCATGGCACAAGCTGGTAAGAAGACGATCTTGATCGACGCGGACTTGCGTCGGCCAACCTTGCACTCCACTTTCAATGTATCCAATAGTAACGGCTTGACCACTTTGTTGACTAGCCGGTCTAAGGAAATGGACGCAAACAGCGTGATCCGGAAAAGTGGGGTAGAGAACCTGTCAATCTTGACGGCAGGTCCGATTCCGCCAAACCCGTCAGAACTTCTGTCTTCCAAGCATATGTTGGATTTGATTGAAGATTTAAAGCAAGAATATGATATGGTCGTGCTTGACTTAGCACCGATCTTGGACGCGGCCGAAACCCAGCAACTGACCAGTTCTTTGGACGGAACGATCTTGGTTGTGCGCCAGGCATATTCACAGAAGTCAGCGGTTAAGCGGGCAGTTGAGCTACTTAAGCTGACTAAGTCACCAATTTTAGGTTATGTTATGAACGATGTTGATGCCGATGGGGATGGCGGTTATGGATATGGTTATGGATACGGTTACGGCTACGGTTATGGCAAAGAAAAGGAGAAGAAGGGTCTCTTTGGGAGAAAGAAGTAGCTCATGCCGGTAGTTGATTTACACTGTCACATCTTACCAGGGATCGACGATGGTTCAAAGTCTTGGGAGGCTTCACTTAAGCTTGCCAGAGCCGCGGTTGCGGATGGCGTAACCCATGCCTTGTGTACTCCACACACATTAAATGGCCGCTACACCAACCACAAGCAAGATGTGACCAAGTTGACGGAAGAGTTTCAAGATCGGATTGACCAAGCGGGTATTCCGCTGACGGTCTTTCCAGGACATGAGGTCAGATTGTCAGGTGGCTTAACTGAAGCCCTTGATAATGATGACATCCTCTTCTGCGATGAAGAGGGACACTACATGCTCTTGGAATTGCCAAGCAATGAAGTGCCACATTACACCAAGAACATGGTGTACGAACTGACCAGAAGAGGGATTACGCCAATCGTTGTTCACCCAGAACGGAATAAGGAAATTCTGGCAAATCCGCAGAAGCTGCAAGAATTCTTGGAAATGGGAGTTTTGGTGCAGATTACTGCTAGCTCTTACACCGGTTTGTTTGGGAAAGAAATCGAAGACTGCAGCCGGGAGTTTATCAAGGCTGGACAATGTGCCTTCTTTGCCAGTGATGCTCATGATTTGCCAAGACGGCAATACCAATTAGGTGAGGCGCTAGACAAGTTGGCGAAAGAATTTGGTAAAGATAAGAAACAGAAGTACTTGGACAACGCGCAAGCGGTAATCAATGGCGATCCGGTTTACCTAGACTGGCAGCCATTGCCTAAGAAGCGGAAGAAATTCTTAGGACTGTTTTAATAAAGTGGAAATTTGGATGAAGGAGAGGAAAAAATGGATATGGGATATAGCAGTAGTCCAGCATATGTTAAACAGTCCAAAGTCAAGGGCCGCCCTCTCTACCATGGGATCAAGCGTCTCTTTGACTTTCTGGCATCTTTAGTTGCTTTGATTCTGTTGTCGCCGCTCTTCTTGTGGCTGGCGATTAAGATCCATGGCGAAGACGGTGGTCCGATCTTTTACTCACAAATCAGAATCGGCAAGAATGAGAAACCATTCCGGATTTACAAGTTCCGCTCAATGGTAGTCAATGCCGATAAGATGAAGAAGGAACTCTTGGATCAGAATGAAGTTGAAGGCGCCATGTTCAAGATGCATGATGATCCACGGATTACCAAGGTTGGCAAGTTCATTCGGGCTCACAGCTTGGATGAATTACCTCAGCTTTGGAATGTACTGATTGGGAATATGTCACTGGTAGGCCCCCGGCCGCCGTTGCCAAATGAGGTTGAACAGTATACTGACTATGACAAGCAGAGATTGCTGGTTAAGCCGGGATGCAGTGGCCTTTGGCAAGCAACCAGCCGGAATGCAGCTGATTTTGCGGATATGGTGCAGCTCGACATTGAGTACATCAACCGGAGTGGCGTCTTCTTTGATCTGTGGATCATTTTTAAGACAATTGGTGTTATCTTCCACCCGAACGGGATGTATGAAGAGTAGGAGTTTGCGAGGATTTAAGAACCTCGCTTTTTTATTAGGAAGCAAGCAATGTCTAAAGAAAATATCAAAGTCTGTTTGGTTGGATCAAGTGGTGGCCACTTGACACACTTGTATATGTTGAAACCATTTTGGCAAAACAAGGATCGTTTCTGGGTGACTTTTGATAAAGAAGATGCTAGAAGCAAACTTAAAGGTGAAAGATTCTACCCTTGCTATTACCCCACTAACCGTAATTTGAAGAATTTAATCAAAAATACTTTTCTAGCAATAAAAGTGCTTCGTAAAGAGAAGCCAGATATTATTATTTCTAGTGGTGCAGCAGTAGCAGCACCATTCTTCTACATCGGAAAAATGATGGGAGCTAAGCTAGTTTATATTGAAGTGTTTGACCGTTACGATAAACCTACAGTAACAGGAAAACTAGTTTATCCTATTACTGATAAGTTCATTGTAGAATGGGAAGAAATGAAGCAGGTTTATCCTAAGGCAATTAACTTGGGTAGTATCTTCTAGAGGAACATATGATATTTGTAACTGTAGGAACGCACGAGCAGCCATTCAACCGTCTAATTGAGAAGATGGACGAATTGGTTGAAAAAGGTGAAATTAAAGAAAAAGTGGTTGTCCAGTACGGGTTTAGTACTTATGAAGCTAAGCATTGTGAAATGCACAAAATGATGAGTTTTGACGAGATGCAGCAAACGTTTAAGGATGCACGTATTGTTATCACTCACGGTGGTCCATCTAGCTTTGTAGAAGCTCTGCAGTATGGTAAGGTACCGATTGTAGTACCGAGACAGTTAGAATTCAATGAACACGTTAATAATCACCAAGTTGATTTTACCAAGCTGATTGCTGAGAGAATGAACAATATCATTCCCGTTTACGATATTGATGATTTAGCTACTACAATTGCTAATTACGACAGTATTGTAAAAACGAGAAATAGTGGCGAAAGCAGCAATAATAAGAAATTTAATGAGAATCTAGAAAGAATTGTAGATCAATTGATGTAAGGAGATATTTTTTGATTCCCAAGATTATACATTACTGTTGGTTTGGAAATAGTGAGTTGCCAGATATTGTTAAGGACTGTATTTCATCGTGGAAAAAGTATTGCCCAGAATATGAAATTAAACGATGGGATGAATCAAATTATGACGTAAGTAAAAATGCCTATACTAGAGCAGCTTATAAAAATAAAAAATGGGCATTTTTAACTGATTATGTTCGATTAGACATCCTATATAATGAGGGTGGGGTCTATATGGATACAGATGTAAAGCTTATACGTTCTTTAGATCCATTGATTGATAAAGGGCCCTTTATGTCGTTCGAGAAGAGAGGAAGGGTTAACACTGGTGTTGGATTTGCTTGTGAAGCAGGAAATCCAATCGTAAAAGAAAATAAAGATTATTACGAAAACAATTTATTTGTTGATGAAAATGGCAATTTCAAACCTGAGATATGCGTCAAAATTACAACAAAGATTTTAATAAAACATGGCTTAAATTATACGGAAAATGTAGTGCAAAAAGTAGATGGCTTAATTGTGTATTCGTCGGATTACTTCTCTCCCAAAAAATTAGGAACTGAAAAAATAACGCTAACTAGTAATACATATGGAATACATTTGTTTGCTTCTAGCTGGTATAAAGGGTCAAAGATATCCAGAAAAATGAAGTACCACTTAATTCCTCTTAAGGAATTTATCAAATACAAAATATTGAGCAAAAAGCTTTATGAGTAGATTAAGAATGCTTCATTATTTAATACATATTGAAAAAATGGGTAATAAAGTAAGCAACCAACGTAAGTTGGAAAGTATACATTGTGAGAAATACGATTATCAAACTAAAATATCATGCTAGAAGTTAGATAAGTATCAACTAGTGCAATGTCATACTGACATTTAAAGCATGTGCAATCAGAACTATAACTGCTGATATAGAGCCGCATGCGTAGTATCCGTGTCAATATTACTAAGATATCATCATGACACTACACTAGCTAAAAAAATAAAAAATATCGAGTTCACTTATATTTGTGAGGAAAAATGAAAAAAATAGCTTTCTTAATTATGAATATGGAGAACAAGGGTGGAACCGAACGGGTTACATCGATGATAGCTAATGCTCTATCTGATAAATATCAGATTTTTATTTTTAGCTGTCAAAAAGGTGAAAAGCCTCATTTTCATGTTGATGAGCGTGTTTCTATTGAATCTTTACATGGTGAACAGATTCAAAACACAGTCTTACGTAAAGTCAAAGTATATCGAGAACTTGCTAATAAGGCAAAAAAATACGAGATTGACATCATTGTAGCAGTAGATGTTGCCTTATACTTGTATCTGTATCCTTTGCAATTATCTAAAAAGTGCAAGTGCATTGCTTGGGAGCATTTTAATTACTTTATTTCCCCAAATAGAATGGTCAAGTTTGGTAGAAAACTTGCAGCTAAGCATGCTGATTGCGTGGTTGTTCTTGGTAAGAATGATATGCAGAATTATCAGCAAAATTTGTCTAAAATTAAGAGAATTGAGTATATTTATAATCCTGTAGCTGTGGAAACCACTGGCCAGATTGATGTAAATAGTAAGCAGATTATGGCTGCAGGGCGTTTAGAAGATCAAAAAGGTTTCGACTTGCTTATCGACGCATGGAATCTAATTGAACAGGATTGTCCTGAGTGGCATCTTGATATCTTTGGTGAAGGATCAAAAAGGGGGAATTTAGAACAGAAGATTAAAGATTTGGGGTTAAGTAGAGTTTTCTTAAAGGGTTATGCTAACAATATTGCAGAAAAATTACAAAAGTCTTCAGTTTTTGTTTTGTCATCACGCTATGAAGGCTTTGTCTTAGTTCTTATCGAGGCACAAGCTAACGGCTTACCATGTGTTAGTTTCGATTGTAAAGAAGGACCGGCTGAAATTATTAAGGATAATAAGAATGGTTTCTTGGTAAAAAACGGTGATGTGTCAGAATTTGCAATAAAATTGAAGCGTGTTTTAATGGATGATCGACTGCGCGAAAGATTTGCACGTCACGCTAAAGACGATTTAGCTCGTTTTGATATTGCAAATGTGAAGACTAAATGGCAGAAATTAATTGAAAGCTTGTGATGATGAAAGTAACTGAAAAAAAGGAAGTTTCAATAATTATTCCGGTTTACAATGCTGAAAAATATCTTAGCAGATGTATTGAATCTATTGTCGGTCAAGATTATACAGATTTGCAGATTATCGTGGTGGATGATGGGTCTACAGATAATAGCCTAGGAGTTGTACAGGATTTTCAAGATGATAGGCTTCAAGTGTTCTCAATTGCTAATGGTGGTGTATCCAATGCACGTAATTTTGGTTTGAGCAAGGCAACTGGTTATTATGTTATGTTTGTAGATGCTGACGATTGGTTGAACCCTAATGTGATTGGCACACTTATTTCAGCTGAGCAACATTATGGGTATGATCTAATTTTGGGTAATTATTCTCGAGATATAGAATATTCTAAGTCGAAACAAGTAAGTACAATTTCGTTTAAAGATCTAACAAAAGACGAGACCTATCGACAAGTAATCAATCCGTATGGTTTCTATGGTAGTGTTTGGGCAAAAATATTTAAGTTAGATATTATCAAAGATAACAATTTGAAGTTTAATAATAACATTACAGTTGGTGAGGATTTACTTTTTGTCTATCAGTATCTAAATTTTGTTAAAACAGTAGCATATACTGATGCTAGACTATATAATTATTATATTAACAAAAAGAGTGTATTGCATAGCTTAGACGCTGATACATTGTACCATCGTCTTGATATTTTAAAAGTTTACGAAACTATGTTTCAACAAAAAAATATACAGAAACAGAGTTATTATACTAGAGCGGTTGCAATTTATGTGCGTGAACTAACAGATTGGTACTGTTATGCAGTACATTTTAAACAGAAAAAACTTTCTGCATCACTAAAGGAAAAGATTAAGAAGTATTGGGCGATTTTTGTGAAGGATGATACCTTCTCTGCCAAAAATAAGCTGGCTGCTTTTTTAAAGTATCATTTTCCTGTATTGGCTTATAAGTTAAAAGGGTAGATTGGGGGAGTATTCTTGATGAAATCGCTAAAAATCAATATTTCGTATCTGTACTTCACTATATTGTCCTTATATTTTGGGTTTGTTTTTACACCGCTTCAATTTTCCTATGAAGTTCAAAACACTGTTGCAATCTTGATGGCGGGTATTTTTATATTCTGGTTTATCAACGAAAGATATACTATAAAGGAAATTGCATGGATTCTTTTCCTTTTGTTATTCGCTTCAATAGCGGCTTGGAAAAATAATGTTGCTTTGTTGATAGATGTTATGTCAGCTATTATTTTTTCAAAAAGTCAGTCCAAATCTATTTTTAAATTAATTTTCTGGGAAAGAATTATTTTTAATGTCTTTAGGTCATCGCTTTCGCTAACTGGCGTAATTCAGAATAAAGTTCAAGTTGCAAAGAGTGGGCAGTATGTAATGGGATATGGCTTAGGATTTGACAGTCCTAATAATTTATCTGTTGAAATAGGCATGTTAATATTGCTGTATGTCTGTGTTAAAGAATCGTCTTTAACTTTAAAAAATATTTTTGTAATTATAGTTATTACGGCCATGACATATAGACTTACTTTATCTAGGACGTTTCTCCTTATGATGACTATTGCTATAATTTTATTGATTGGGATTAAGTATCTTGAAAAGTTTAAGTTCTTCATTAATCTATACACGTTCATTAGTATTGCTAGTTTAGCTATTGGTTTCATAGTTAGTATCGGGATTCCATATGTAATGAATTTGGGAATTGGCAATCTTAGGCCGCTAATTGTTTTGCTTAACAATTTAACTAGCAATAGATTTATGCATGCCTCTAGAGCTATGTTACACTATCCGATTACTTTATTTGGTGGTGTTGGGGATTTTAATATTCTAAAAACCATTTATAACTATTCCATCGTCGATGACAGTTATATTCATTTACTGTATGGATTTGGTATTGTAGGTACCATTATTTTTGCATTCATATATATTAAAACTATTACTACGCTTGCGAGCGAAAAGAAGTTTTATTGGATGGTGCCAGTAATCGTGTTTATACTGTGGGGAATATCTGAAGGTATTCTCTATACTTTACACTGGAATTTCTCGATCCTTTTATGGGGAGTTATTCTTGAGAAGAGTCGTGGAGTACTTGGGAAGGGTATCGCCGAAGAAAGGATTGGTAATTAATAAGGATTGGTAATTAATAATGAAAAAGCTGATTTCAATTATTATACCAGCTAATAATTCTGAGGAAACAATTGGGAACTGTATAATTTTCGCCGATTGTAAAATTAAACTGAACA